>JAGSHA010000360.1 GCA_023954795.1 Oceanospirillaceae bacterium
ATTCTCATCACAACACATAATGTCGTATTTAACATAATATACATTATACGCAGCTATGTAATTGCGACAGAATACTGTCACTGCGGGCTTTTCAGTGACAGTAAGAGCTTACTTCGT
This sequence comes from Oceanospirillaceae bacterium, assembly GCA_023954795.1. GTDB lineage: Bacteria > Pseudomonadota > Gammaproteobacteria > Pseudomonadales > Balneatricaceae > Pontibacterium. Next base: position 118 of record JAGSHA010000360.1, read on the forward strand.
TAGGAATATGAGATTGGTGCGTGAGCGTTTTCGTAACTACATATTAGTGCCGGATGTACATTCACAAGCTCACCCGTAACGTCAGACTCGACGATCAAAGTAGAACTGCCCGGCTCTTTCCGTAGCTTAGCCAGAACGAGATATGAAGTTCCGTATTTCAGCATCAACCCAGCACTATCGTACAGATCGGCCTCGACCATGACGTGATCACCAACAGCAATCTCGCGCCAGATAAAGTCGCTTTCAACAAGAAGATCTGAAATACCGTAAGTAGCCATATGTCACCACCTAGTGATCGGGCTTCATAGCAGATGTATGAAACCTCGAATTATTGGACCACTATTACAGTTTAGCGTTCAGGCTTGAACTATGCCGTGACGAATTGCGAGATGAACAAGCTCGGAGTTATTGCTTGCTTTGAGTTTGCGGAGGATGTTGGTGCGATGCGCATGAACGGTCTTTGGGCTTAAGAACATAATTTCCGCCACCTGTGTCACCGACTGACCGTCCGCAAGATGGGTAAAAATCTGTAGCTCACGCTTAGTCAGCGCACTTACTGGTGAAGCCTCATCGTCTGCATTTGCGCCCAGCTTTGCCTGAATCACATCAGAAATATAGGTGCCGCCACCATGGATCGTAACCACGGCCTCAAGCAGTTCTTCTGGCGCACAGCGCTTGGTAAGGTAGCCTTTTGCACCTGCATTCAATACGTGCGACGGAAATGGATCGCTCTCCATTACAGTCAGAACCAGAACGCGAGCAGATGAATCATGAGATATGATGCGCCGAATGGCGTCTAGACCACCGTTGATATTGGTCGTTGCCTCAGGGTCAGATGTATCTGTCGGCATGGAAAGATCCATAATGACTAAATCTGGTGTGAACTGGCGGTACAGATCGAATGCTTCCTGCCCGTTATTTGCTTCAGCGACGATATTAATACGCCCGTCTGCCTGCAATAACCGATGAAAACCCGCTCGAACCAAGGGGTGATCATCAACCAGGAGAACGCCGATACTGTCAACCATATAATCTCCCTTCCAAATACGCTTTTAAGTCAATCAGCCCTATTCCCAAGGCCTGCTGCCATTCTAGCGAGATTGGTCCGGGTTACAACACCTTAGTCGGTATCAGTATCAAAAATAGCATCTGCACCACGGTAACTGCCGTAGCAATCGATATCGACTGCACTTGCCGCTGATATCTCTTCCTCCGAAACGGAGGCAGGCAAAGCGACAAGCTCATCACTGTAACCGATCAGTTGAATACCTTCGCGTTTACAATGCATCAATACCTTTTCCAGCGCCCTAACGACTTTAACCTGTCGATCCGACAAGCTCTCCTGTCGTGCAGCGCTCTTTTCGCGACGCTTACTGGTTACCTGGCGAACCGCATAGCCGTCTCCGTCTAGCAACTGAACCGTTATGCCGCTGAGCTTTTCCTTAACCAGCGCCACTTTTGCCAGATCAAAAGAAACTTCTGTCAAACACCCGAAAATATCACCTTCAGCGCTTTGCCTCAGCAAGTTGGCGACGGACTGATATGTACTGGGTTCTTGTATAGTCTTTTCCATTTCAATATCTTGCAGCAATTATGTTAAGTATTACATTACAAGTCGAAAACTCAGTTTTACCGCTCTAGCACTTCTGCCAGCTGACGCCGGCATTCACTAAGCTCTTTAAGAGCCTGATCATACCGCACATCTTGCTGCGCTATCACTGTTTCAAGCGCATGCCGCTTGCCAGTTGACTCTTTATCCTGCTCAAGCAGCTGTCTCCTGAGACTGGCATTTTCCTCGACAAGCGCTTCGCCTGCAGCCCCTAAGCGTGCCTTTTCTTCTTCAGCGACACGCAGCGAGACTTTCAGCTCTATCAGTTGCTGAGTATCGATTTGAGCCGCAGACGCACCGCCAGCACGGTCGAGCAGCAGCGTCTGCTGCTTAACCTCTCGGACAAGGTTGGAATTTTCAGAGTTTAGCCGAATCAGATCCGACTCCTGAGCCAAAAGCTGCTGCTGTAATGCCTGCCTTTCGTTCGCCGCCTGCTCGCGCTCAGAAAGCAAGCGAGCGTTCTGGAGGCGCATATCCTTGAGTTCATCCAGCGCCCCAGCCTCCACCACTCTGGCTTGCGCCTTAATTTCCTTATATCGGGCATCAAGCTCCGCCTTCCGCTCAGCGTAGACGTGATCAGCATACCCCAGCGCCTGCTGCCAAAGCTTGTTCGCAGTATCTATCACGGGCTCAGGGAGATCTGGGCGCTCGCGATTTTCTTTTATTCGAGCACCGAGGTGCTGCCACCACTCATTTAGTGCGCGATTAATCGTTGAGATTGAACCACTTCCCAGCTGCTCACGCACATTTTGCTGGGTTGGACGAATCCCTTGCTCTAGCAGCCTGTCAGCCACCTGCAAAACCCGCTCAGCGGTATCACTTTTCCTTGGCATACCAAAAGAACTCTAATACGTATTGTTTGATACGTATTAGATATCAAGACACTACTAATCGCACGCTTTTTATTCAATATGGCCGAAAAATTGATCAACCCAATCACCCTCGCCCACAACACAGGATGGAAATTTCTTCTATGCTGACGGGGATAGCGAAGAATCAGGGAGATATCACAATGAGCATTCGAGTTGCAATTAATGGCTATGGCCGTATAGGTCGCATGATTTTGCGCGCTTTGTACGAATCAAAAAGAACAGAAGAGATATCCATTGTCGCCATCAACGATTTAGGGGATGCACGCATCAATGCGCACCTAACGGAGTTCGATAGCGTCCACGGCCACTTTGGGCACAAAGTAGAAGCCACAAGAAACTGCATGCTCATCCAGGACGACAATATCACCATTCTCAGTGAATCAAACTTAGACGCCCTGCCCTGGAAAGAGCTCGACATAGATGTTGTATTTGAATGCACCGGCCGCTTCACCAATAGAGAAGATGCCAGCAGGCATATCAAGCAAGGCGCGAAGCGCGTCATTATCTCCGCGCCTGCAAAGGATGTTGACGCCACGATTGTCTATGGCGTTAACCATCAAAAGCTGACCGGCGAACACCAGATTATATCTAACGCCTCCTGCACAACGAACTGCCTGGCTCCCATGGCAAAAGTACTTAATGACGCAATCGGGATTCGCGAAGGCATCATGACAACCATACATGCTTACACAAATGACCAGCATCTTTCCGATACACACCATAGTGACCTTTATCGCGCCCGGGCAGCTGCTCTATCAATGATCCCAACCAAAACCGGCGCCGCACAAGCAGTCGGCCTGGTCCTGCCTGAGCTCGCAGGGCGTCTTACAGGACTTGCCGTTCGCGTCCCCACACCCAACGTTTCGCTGGTAGATCTTAGCTTCACACCCAGCAAGCAGACCGGAGCAGACGAGGTAAACTCACTACTCAAAAGTGCGTCCGGCGGTGATTTCAGGGGGATTATTGAGTACAACGAACTGCCGCTGGTATCTGCTGACTTTAATCATCATGCAGCATCCTGCATCTTTGACAGCACACAAACACATGCAACCGAGTCAATGATTAAGGTATTCGCTTGGTATGATAATGAATGGGGGTTCTCAAACCGAATGCTGGACACAGCGGTCGCCCTCATGAATACAGAGTAGCATCACCGCGCACACCACCCAGAAACAAACAGGCACAAAAAAGCCAGCTTTCGCTGGCTTTTTTGTTGAAATTTGGAGCGGAATATCTGGCTCGAACCGACGACCTGAACCTTGG
>JAGSHA010000498.1 GCA_023954795.1 Oceanospirillaceae bacterium
AAACACCAAGGTATCGCCTTCATGTTGAGAAAACAGCTCCGTCACCGCCGCTTTAATTTGCTGCTCCAGACCTTTGCTTTGCGGCATATCCCGCGGGTCTTTTGCGCGATGACGTACGTCAACCGGGAAACTACGCCCCTCCGCCTGCAGCACCTCAGCATCCAGATAACTTGCCAAACGCTGTGCATTCAACGTTGCAGAGGTCAGAATGAGTCGGTGTTGCTTCTGCTTTTTCAGTAGCGCCAGCAACAGATCCGTATCCCAGCGACGTTCATGAAACTCATCCAGAATAACGGTATTGAAGTCACGCAGTCCCGACTCAGTCATCCAGCGTAACGCCACACCCGGCGTGACAAACACAACCTCAGTCTGCGCAGAAAACTGATTATCGAAACGGATCGAATAACCAACCCCCTCACCCAGAGTGGTCTCCGCCAGTTGCGCGACATATCCGGCGAGCGCAGTACAGGCCACCCGCCGGGGCTCCACCACCAGCACCCGACCGCGACTGCGTGCCCACAACGGCAAGCGCGTCGATTTACCGGAGCCGGTCGCCGCTGCAACGACCAGATCATGATTATCCAGCGTTGATTGAAACTGGGAGTGGATCGCATCAATGGGTAAAACGGGAGACATAATGACCTGAAAAATCAGCAAGATAAGGATAGATGAAGTGATCATCTTATCATTGATTGTGCCTGCTTTAGCGTATTCCCTATTCGGCTTTGATCATATTCGCCGTAGAATAGCGCCCTTATATCGCTTGCTGTGGAATATGCCCTGATGGACCTGAAGCCCCCTGCCACACGTTTTATCCCCTTTCGAAAACGCGACATCCTCCAGCTGTGCCTTGATGACGGCAAACTGGATCAGGCGCAACACACCGCATTTCGTAATTGCAGCTCACTGATGCAGGCGCATTTTCATTTCGAGTTCCATCAGCGACTGGAACGACTGAAAGACAGCTTCAGCAGCTTCAACCCTGATAGAGACACCCACAGCCTGAAACCAGAGGAAAAACACTGCGATGCGTTTATTCAGGAGCTTGAACCGCTACTGGATAAAGCCAATTTTGAAAAAGTCTCCGAAGAGGACTTAGCCCTCGCACTGTGTGAAGACTCTCTGTTCAAAATTAAGCTGCATGTGGACTTTGATGAGTTTGCCGAGGTGCTGCTCTACTGTCGCGGCGAATCTATCCGCACTGAAAGCTTGCCAGCTTTCTTTGGCCTAAAACGCCGTAAGGTGCAGTTTGCAAACTATGACCGTGTTGTTATCTACATCCGCTTTAAAGATGATCTTGATCCTAAGACTGCAGCAACACGGGATATTAAACCCGGCAGCGTCATCCTGAAGCTGTTCAAGAACGTACCTAAAGCGGATCTGGAGATGCTGTTCCCCAATACAACCGTGCGGATGCGTCTGATCGACAAACTGATGATTGGTGTCCCGGCCGCGATCAGCGGTGGGGTTGTGATCAGCACCAAGCTGGGCGCCACGCTGGTGCTTCTGGGATCGCTATTTGGCTTCTGGATGGGCATGCACTCAACACCGGTTGAACTGGATAAAGCCGCGCTGATCGCCCTGTTTGCAGGACTCGGCGCCGTGGGGAGTTATCTATGGAAGCAGTTCAATAACTTCAAAAACCGCAAACTGCGTTTTGTTCAGTCATTAACCCAGAACCTGTACTTCAAAAATCTCGACAACAATGCCGGTGTATTCCATCGCCTCATCGACGATGCAGAAGAGGAAGAGTGCAAAGAAGCGATTCTGGCATATTACTTTCTACTGACCAGCAGCACAGCGATTAGCGCTACCGAGCTGGACCAACAGATTGAGCGTTGGTTTCGCAATACCCTGAACTGTAAACTGGATTTTGAGATCGATGACGCGCTCGATAAACTCAAACGGCTG
>JAGSHA010000208.1 GCA_023954795.1 Oceanospirillaceae bacterium
GCTGTGATCTGAAGCCGATAGGGCGTCAGCGTTATTGAACCAGGTTAGCCGGTCTTTACCCCTGGTGGAGTAAAGACCGGGAGATCCGTTGGGAACGGTGAGCGTGGATCAGGTGCGGCAGTGCTTACCACCTTTACCTTCACCGTCGTGACCACCGAAGCGGTGTTTACCGCGCTCTGCCCATTTCTCTTCCATCTTCTCTTTCATGGTAGCCAGCTCGGTGCGCTGTTCATCGGTCAGAATGTTATTAAAGTCCTGACGCTGTTCGGCACGCATCAACACCATCTTTTCAGTGGCGGTGGCGATATCCGCTGCCAGCTGGGTAGATTTCTGCTGGTAGTCAGCCGCTGTAGGGTCCAGCTTGCGCAGCTCCATACGCAGGTCTTTCATGTTGCGCATGTTCTGGCGCATGTCTTTCACATTGGCTGCGATCATGTCGTCTACCTGACGCTGCTGTTCTTCAGTCAGGTCCAGCTTCTGGCTGATGCGTTCCAGCATATGGCCACCCATCATACCGTCCATACCGTGACCAAATTTGCCGCTCGCGACGGCTGTACCCAGTCCACCCAGAGTCAGTGCTGCTGCAGTCAGGCCGATCATCAGTGTCTTACGCATTGTCGTATCTCCAAGTTGTTTTGCGTTGTTGGATCTATTGTCGAATCTGTCATCGCTAAGTTGGGTTACGGCGGTGTAAAGATTGGTAAACCTGGAATTTTGGGCAAAAAAAGGCCGGCTGCGGGAGGGTCCGATAGCCGGCATAATCGAATGGAATCCTTAAGAACCTAGAGCACTGAGGGTGTGGGTTATAACACCTGTTGAGGTGATAAAACCGGGTTATTCAGTCTCCATCCGAGGGGTTTTCACTGCCACCAAAGACCAATAAGGTGCAGTGCTGGTTCCAGATGTAGGGTCATAGAACGCAATCTATTCTGTGGTAGCCATCGGTTAACTTTAGTGTCGGTTGTGTAAAGTTTGGTAAATTGGGCTGGGCGCAGCGCCACGGACGATTATTATTTAGTCACTGAACGAATATCTGGAGCAGATGATGAGCGAACAAACCCGTTTACTGATGGTGGATGACGATACTGAGCTGTGTGAGCTGATCGGCGACTATCTGGAGAACGAAGGCTTTCTGGTGGAGTTTGCTCACAATGCGGACGATGCGCAGCATAAACTGCAACGCGCTGAACGTTATCAACTGATGATACTGGATGTGATGATGCCGGGGCGTAGCGGTATGGACCTGTTGCAGGAGATTCGTCCACGGTTGCAGTTGCCGGTGATTATGCTGACCGGTCGTGGTGAGGATATTGATCGCATTCTGGGGCTTGAGATGGGGGCGGATGATTACCTCAGCAAGCCGTGTAATCCACGGGAGCTGGTGGCGCGTATCAAAGCGATCCTGCGCCGGGCAGGCCCTAAAGAACACCAGACGTTGTTTCCCGACCAGCCGGTATCTGAAGCTGGGATAGAACTTGATCCCGGCATCCGTGAAGTGCGCATTGCGCAGCAGCCACTGGAGCTGACCGGCACGGAGTTCAACGTGCTGGCCTATCTGATGAACAATGCCGGCACGGTGATCAGTAAGGAACAGCTCACAGAGTTGGTGTTGCACCGTAAATTAACCGCGTACGACCGGGCCATTGATGTGCATGTGAGCCGGGTCCGGCAGAAACTCGGTAAGTTGTTACCTAATTGCGATGTGATTAAAACCGTTCGCGGTGTGGGTTATCAGTTTGTCCGGGGTGCCTGATGCGCTGGTATAAACGGCTTTTTGTTAAGATTTTTCTCGCGATCTGGCTGGCCAGTACGATTGTGTTGCTGGCAACCATTGCCATCGTGGGTGGCGTGTCGGAGCGTTCCAATTTTCGCAACCTGGTGGTTGCAACCGCACAGGGGCACGCGGAGCGCGTCATAGACCGTTATGAAGGGGACGGAAACTGTGATCGTCCGCTCCGTCGTCCCCCGCCTATTCGAGCGCTGCGCTTTGACCGTCATGATTGGGACGATGACAAAGACGATCATCGCGGTCGAGACCGCCACCACCGCGAAGAGATGTTTGAGCGCTGGAAGAAGCGTAACCTGATTCGCATCACGGATACGGACAAAGATAAGATCGTCACTGGTCCACGTGAAGGCTGGCCGACGTCGTTTGAAGTGATCAGCTTTGACTTGATCTCTGATCATCAGCGCAACTATCAGGTTGAGGTGGCGCTGGATCTTAAACACTCCTCATTTATCCACATCCTGCAGCTGCTGATCTCCTTCCAAATTGCGCTTAAGGTGATGCTGATGTCGGTGGTTGCGGCCAGTCTGGTGACCTGGATTATTGTACGACCGATTAATCGGTTGCGTGATCATACACAGGCGCTCTATAGCGGTGAGCTGGCGACCCGTTCGGATAAAGCATTGAGCAGCCGGGGGGATGAGATCGGCGCGCTGTCGCGGGAGTTCGACCAGATGGCGGAGTTTGTCGAGCAGACGCTTACCTCCCATCAGAAACTAATGCAGGATGTCTCCCATGAACTGCGTGCTCCGTTAGCGCGCTTGCAGGCTGCTGCCGGACTGGCTGAGCAGCGCTGGGGGGACGACGATAAAGTGGTGCAGCGGATCATCCGTGAATGTCAGCGACTGGATGCCCTGATTGGCGAAATCCTGTCGCTGTCCAAGCTGGAAAACAGCGAAGCATCAGGTCCACCGTTTGCGTTGAGTGAGTTGTTGCGGGAGATGATCGAGGACGTACGTTTCTCCAACAGCCAGCGTCAGGTGAACTTCAGTTCAGACTGTGAATGTCATATCGAGGGCAGTCAGGCCTTGCTGGAGCGAGCATTGAACAATGTACTAGGCAATGCCTGTAAACATACCGCCGAGGATGTGGCGATTGATGTGGCATTAAGTGAAGCAGGCAAGGAATGTGTGATCAGTATCCGGGATTATGGCACCGGTGTGTCACCGTCGGCACTGGAACATCTGTTCGAACCTTTCTATCGCAGTACGACCGAGAACAATGGCTACGGTCTGGGGCTGAGTATTGCGCAGCGTGCGGTGCAACGTTTGAGCGGTACGATTGAAGCGCATAATCATCCACAAGGCGGACTGGAAGTGGTGATTCGTATCCCTTCGCAAAAGGTGTAGTGAGATAGCTGTGGCTCCGTCGGATCGTATGATCGGGAGCCGCAGGCTTTATCCTCCATTACTTAGACAAAGTTGTACAAACCGGGCAGATCCAGAATCTGCTCGAGTACACTGAGTGCGTTGTGGATCTCATCGATCAATGCCGGATCACGCAGGTCATCCGGACCGAGCTGATCGCGGTAGTATTGATTTATCCACAGCTGCAACGCCTGATATAGCGCGGGGGTGAGCAATACGCCCTGATGCATAGCTGCCAGCTCGGTATCACTCAAAGGGACACGCAACCGCAGGCAAGCCGGACCACCCCCGTTGTTCATGCTCTGGCGCAGGTCCATGAACTCGACCTGTGTCAGCGGATTATAGGACACCAGCAGTTTCTCAATCACCGCCCGGGCAGCGTCCTGCTCCTGACACTCAAGGGGGGCCAGTAATAGCATCTCACCGGAGCTTAGCGTCAGCAGCTGGCTGTTAAACAGATAGCTTGTCACCGTGTCTTCTACATTCAGATCCCGACGGCTCACCTGCTCGATATAGAGCGGTGTATTGTCCGGTGTTAAGCGTTCCCAGCACCGCTGTATCTGCTCCAATGTGTGTGCCTGATTCAGCCACGCCTCTTCATGTAGCAATAACAGATTCCGGTGACCGACCGCGATCACATCGTTGTGAAAGACTCCCCGATCGATACTGGCGGGCAACTGCTGCATGCTCAGGCTATTTTGAGGTCCAAGCTGATGAGCGCGAATAATAGTCTCAGTTGCTTGCAGACTGTGACGGGCGGGAAAGAGGTTGGGTTTGAGGCTGTCCGGTTGCTGCTGATACCCATAGGTCAGCAGGGTCAGGCCGGGTTGGTTATGATCGGAGCAGAGTCGGGTGTGGTTGGCTGCGCCTTCATCACCGAACTCAATACTGGCAGGGAGTGGTGGGTGGTGGACAAAAAACTCGCTGTTGCCAAAAATCCGTTTCAGGATACGACTGCTCTCTTTTGCTTCCAGACTGCGATGCAGATTAAACAGCAGGTTTGCGGGGGTGAAATGCAGTTTATGATCGTTGCTGTCTGCCGAGCAGGTGACGGTAGCGCTGTTGGCGGCCCACATGCTCGATGCTGAATAGCAGGCGGCCAGCAGCTCAGGCGCCTGACGTGCCGCGGTATCGATCAGCTGTGTATTATTTCCGCTGAAGCCCAGCGTCCTTAACATATCCAGCCGAGGCCGTAGCTGGGGAGGCATCACCGCTTGCGGTATCCCCAGTTGATGTAAACGCCACATTTTGTCCAGCCCTTGCAGAGCCGCTTGTTTGGGGGATGCGTCTTGCCCACGGTGATCCTCGGACGCCAGGTTACCCGGCGAAAGGCCTGCATAGTTGTGACAAGGGCTGACCAATCCGTCGAGGTTTAATTCCTGATAGCGCATACATCCTCCCACTTATTTTTTGTCGGGCGGACTCAGGCCGGGTGGTTGTGCCGCGGGGGTACTCAGTGATTCGCTGAGTTGAGAGGCCACCGGATAAGCGCAGTAATCCGCTGCATACCATGCACTGGCTCGATGATTTCCGCTGATCCCCGTGCCGCCAAAGGGCAGGGCACTGGATGCACCGGTGAGGGGGCGATTCCAATTGATGAGCCCCGCCCGGACGGCTTGATCAAATTGGTGAAAGACCTGTGGGTTGTCACTTAGCACCCCGGCGGACAGGCCGAAACGGGTGTTGTTGGCTTCCTGAATCGCATGATCAACATCGGTAACCCGAATCACCTGCAGTAATGGGCCAAAACACTCGTTGTCTTCTCGGTTTTTTATCGGAGTAACGTCGATCAGGCCGGGCGTGAGATAGGCGTGATCGGTGTCTGGACGGGTCAGGGGGACCAGCGGCTGTGCACCTTGGGAGATGAGCGCGTGTTCCGCAGACAGTACGTTATCGGCCGCCTGATTGCTGATCAGTGCACCCATAAAAGGGGGTGGTTGCTGGTTATAAGCACCGACCTGGATCTGACCGATGGCAGCGATCAACGCCGCAATAAAACGATCGCCCTCGACGCCAGTGGGTACCAGCAAGCGGCGGGCACAAGTGTAGCGCCGACCCGAGGTGACATACGCCGATTGAATTGTATGAAATACCGCCGCCTCTGTGTCTTTTACATCGGTGACCAGCAGAGGGTTGTTGCCACCCATCTCCAGCGCCAGAATTTTTTCAGGTTGTCCGGCAAATTGCTGGTGCAGGTAACAACCAGTGGTGGCACTGCCGGTAAAGTAGAGTCCGTTGACCTGAGGATGGGCGGCGAGTGCCGCGCCGGTATCCCGGTCACCTTGTACCAGATTGAGTACCCCGTCGGGCAGTTCCGCTTTTTGCCACAGATGGATCAGCAGTTCAGCGGTGCGGGGTGTCAGTTCGCTGGGTTTAAAAATGATGGTGTTGCCCGCCAGCAGGGCAGGCATGATATGCCCGTTAGGCAGATGCGCAGGGAAATTGTAGGGGCCAAAAATGCCGACGACCCCATGGGGGCGATGTTGTAACCGGGTGATCAGGTCGTTCTGACTGCTCTCCCTGTTGGGGGTGCGTTCCTGATACGCCCGAATGGAGATCTCCGCTTTTCCGAGCATCGCCGTGACTTCGGTTTCGGCTTCCCAGAATGGCTTGCCGGTCTCTTGTCCGATGGTATCCGCTAATAAAATACGGTAATGATCCACGACCTCGTTAAAGCGTCTGACCTGAGCCACGCGTTGCTCAAAGGTGTGGCCTGCCCATGCAGGAAAGGCTGTTATTGCGGATGTGACCGCGAGATCGACCTGAGCTGCGGTGGCTGCACGTCCTTTCCAGATCTGTTCACCGTTACCCGGGTTGAGCGATTCCATCGGACTGCCTTCACCGGCGATCCAATCGCCATTGATAAACAGTGATGCTACAGGATTCATGTTGACCTCCCTTTGAGTTCGACGATGCGCAATGTATCCCCCGCGCTAA
>JAGSHA010000041.1 GCA_023954795.1 Oceanospirillaceae bacterium
GATTGAGAAATTAATTCCCAGATCTTTAAGCTGCATCATTTTGTCTGCGGTCGAGTCTATATCGATCAGTACAGCGCTTTCAGTGAGCTCAAACTTCAGCAGTTCACCTTTTGCCCCTGTTTCACGTAATACCTGTTCAACGTTTGAGACAAAATCGACCATGCCGAACTGGTGAGCACTGACATTCACAGACAAGGTTACTTTGCTGAGTTCCGGGTGATCAGCCCAAACAGCCAGTTGTCGGCAGGCTGTCTCCAATACCCAGTTACCCAGTGGGATAATCAGGCCACATTGTTCTGCCAGCGGGATGAATTTTCCGGGTGGTATCAGCCCTTTCTCTGGATGGATCCAGCGGAGTAATACTTCGGCACCGGTGATTTTCCCCAGATACGTTTGTGCCTGATAGTAGAGCACCAGCTGTTCATCGGCGATTGCGCGGCGCAGCTCTGATTCCATCTCCGCCTGAATGTAGAGTTCTTGCTGAATTTTTGGATCAAAGAATCGAAGGGTGTTTCGGCCTGATTCTTTTGCCTGATACATTGCTACGTCCGCTCGTTTTAGCAGGTCTTTAGCATTTTTATCTCGGTGATCGAATAAGCTCAGGCCGATACTGGCAGTACCGTGATATTCAGAATCTTTTAGGGGATAAGGTTGGTTCAGCGCCTGTACGATTTTTTCGGCGATCTGTTCGGCGTCCAGTGCCGCTTGGTTGTAGTCTGCGTTCAGGTCTTCAAGAATGATAATAAACTCATCGCCACCTAAGCGGGCAACCGTATCGACTTCTCGGACAGAGTGCCGTAGCCGTTGGGCAACTTCGACCAGCAGGCAATCACCGACATCATGGCCTTGGGTATCATTAAGCGTTTTGAAGTTGTCCAGATCAATAAACATCAACGCCCCCAGTTGATGTCTGCGTTTGCGCAGCAGCAGTGACTGCTCCAGTCGATCAAGCAATAATCGACGGTTTGGCAGGCCTGTAAGCGAATCATAAAATGCCAGTGTATGGATATCCGCTTCGGCTTGTTTGCGCTGGGTAATATCGGTGAACGCAGCGACATAGTTAGTGACTTTTGCATGATCATCGGTCACGGCGGTGATGGTTAGCCACTCAGGATAAACCTCACCATTTTTACGTTTGTTCCAAATCTCTCCCTGCCAGTATTTATTGTTTTCCAGCTCTTCCATCATATTGCTATAGAAATCGCTGTCGTGGCGTCCAGAACTGAGGATGGAAGGGTTCTTGTCGATGACCTCTGCCGCACTGTAGCCGGTGACCTGAGTAAAGGCGTTGTTTACGCGTAAAATTCGGTGAGATGTATCGGTAATGATCATCCCTTCCTGAGAGTTAAATGCAGTTGCGGCGATATGGAGTTCTTGTTCGGCCTCTTTACGATCTGAGATGTCGCGCGACAGTACGACAAACCGGGGCGATTGCCCTACGAGTGTATGGCGGCGGGCGATTGAAAGCTCAAAGCATCGCGGGCCATCTTTACCTGAGAGGGTAATTTGAGTCCCATGTGCGTGGCCTTTTATCTCTGCTTCTTTCAAGGCGTTTAACAGAGTCGTACATGCGTCGGCGGGCATGATCTGTTCAATATGATGAGACAGCAGGAGTCCGTCTCTGCTGAGGTCATCTTGATAATCAATCGAGCGACAGTCGTAATAGTGACCATCAATATCAATCTCAAACAGTTGATCAGGGATGGCCTGTAGAGTGGTCTGTAGCTGATCAACAGTACGCCGGTTTATCGATTCGCTGATGCGCAGCGCCTGCTCTGTTTCATTTCGCAGACGCTGGTGGCCAAGCCCCATGCAGAGTAATACTGTCACTACCGGATAGATGAGCAATACCGGGTATGCAACGGCAGTTGTTACTTTGTAAGCGATTGCTTCCGGCAAAAAGATACCCATGACCATCAGCATGGTGAAATGAACCACCAGGCCGAAGAGATAAAGCTCCGGCCACCTCAGTTGTTGATCTGACTGCTTACGAAGGTGGCGCCAAAGCAGGCCTAAGCCCGCAGATGTGAAAATAAATACGATGCCGGCAAGGGCGCCCTGGCCGCCTTCGTAGAGGCGGAATAGAACGCTGCAGAGCACGGCGATAGCCGTAGGAATTGAGCCAAAGAACAGGCCGGTTGCTGACAGCAGTACCGAGCGACTGTCAATAATGACGCCCTCATCAATCTCCATCGGTGTTGCCATAATTGCGATAGCAATCAGACCAAGAGCGATACCACCAATATGTGATTTATAGGGAATGCGAGCGCGGGAGGAGAGAATCAGCGCATCGTAAATGGCGCCCATTGCGAGTAGCAAAGCAGCATTATTTGCCAGGGCAAAATAAGGTGACTCGTACATCATTGTGGTGATCTACCCCTGTATGCGGCCATGCTTTATTTTCAAATTCCGTTCCATAAACAGGCAGTAGCGTTCAGAACTACAGAAACCTGTATGAGTCATTCAAGAAGCCATTGATACTAGTGGATTCAAACGGAATGAGCTACGTTGGATCTGTTGTTTTCAGGAGGTGTTGGATCCGATTTTAAGATTCTTTAGATGTAGTTATGTTATATCTTATTGATATTTATAGTTATTTTATTTTTTTTGAAGTGCTCAATATGCCTGTTTTGATTTAGTTGACGCAGATCAATTAAAACGGACTTATGATGGTGGGTATGTGTCGTGCCTAATGCGAATTATAGATTCTTATATGCAATAGAGCTGATCCGGAGTGGTTTGAAGCGAAAGGGTTTCTAAGCGGCGGTCTGCCTTCAGGGCGTTTGACGATCGATGTGATCAAGCAACATTCACTGCAGATCTATGAGTTGATAGTGAGGATAAAAGAGAGAGATGTGTCAGGATCATTGTTGGCGGATTGCCCGCAACTATCCTGACACAAAGGCTTATTCTTATTTAGAGGCCTGCGCCGCATAGAGACTCGTAATTTCGTTCATTTTATCAAACATCTTTTCAGCTGAGCGTGCGACTAATGCTGTGGCGTCCTTATCTGTATTAGCTGAGGTGACCAGACGTTTGTACTGGCGACGAGCTTTTTTGAGTTTTGAATTGATTTCCGACGTGTTGGTTTTTTCTGCACTCAATTGGTTCAGGCTATTGTCGATTTCGGTTGATGCCTGTTCGTAGAGCGTTACATACTGATCTGAGTTCAGCCAGATACGAAGGCCGTAGAGACCCGCGATTCGTTGGCTCAGCATACGCTGGCGGCCGGATAGGTTTACTAAACGACCTGGTGCGCTTTTGGCGTGGGCCTGTAAGGATAAAACGGCTGCATGGCTTGCCTTCAATAGCTGCTCCGTATCTTTACGCAGTGCCTCCACGGCTTTCTTATCAGGTGTTTTTTGGTAAGCCGGCTTTACGTTTTGCCAAAGCTGCTGCACCTCGGAGAGATCAAGTTGAGCATTGGACTTTTGAATATAGGTCTCTAGCTGAGCTAGATTTGCTTCAAAGCTAGATATCGCGTCGTCTAGTTCATCTTGCGCCTTACGCTTACGAACGTTTAGGCCAATGAGGACGTAGTCTTTCAGCATGCGTTGTGTGTACATGCGTTGTTTGCCCGCAATATTAATCGCATCTGTTTCGGATGTGATATCCGCCACCGCAAGCGGGGCCAGTGCAATGCTCAGTATGGCGACACAGTATGACAGTAGTGCTTTAACAGTGATCCCAAAATACATTGTGTTATTCCATTTGTTCGATTTCAGTAAAGCCCGGAGGACATTCGCAGCGTTGCCTGACCCGGACCTGAAACAATAGATTTACATTAAGACCTTTTCGGGTGCGGCTTCAGGGATTTCGCGTTTAAGTAGCGTTTGTACCTGATCTAGCAGATTGTTCTCAGTCCAAGGTTTCGACAGGTAGCTGGATATACCCGCTGCTTTCGCTTCGTTACGGTGCCTGTCCGAGGAGCGAGAGGTGATCATTATTACCGGCAAGTCACTAGTCGCAGCATTGTTGCGAATAGCAGAAGACAGCTCGATTCCTGACATGCGAGGCATCTCCAGGTCAGTCAGGATTAAATCAGGCGGATCTTTTCGGATCTGGTTGAGGGCATCCAGTCCATCAATGGCTGTTCTGACTTCATAGCCAGTATCTTTCAGCAATGTGACAAGTGCTTTACGCGCACTGATGGAATCATCTACCACCATGAGTTTCGGCAGCTCTGGTAGCGCTTCCGATTCCAGCAGTTCGCTGAACTCGATATGAGATGTTTGATGATGCTGGACGCGTGCAGGTAGATCGATAATTGGTGCCGCTTCACCGTTTGCGAGAATGGTGACCCCAGGGATTCCAGGAATGTCGGGTAGATATTCCCCCATCTCTTTAAATACGAGCTCTCGATGCGCGATGATCTCTTTTACCATCAGAGCGACTTTCTGCCCCTGGCCCAGATTAATGATCAACACCGGATGAATATTGTCGCCCCCGTATTGTGCACGGGGTTCTGCTAGCAAAGTTTCTAGTGCTAGAGCGGGGTATTCCTCATCTCCCACGATAAAGCGGTAATCACCATCTGTTTGATGTAGCTCTCCGTCCAGCGACAGTATGCTCTGTTCGATACCGTGACTAGACAGGGCAACCAGCTGTCGACCGGCACGTACCAGAAGGGCGCGTATCATCAAAGAACTGGCAGGCATAGACAGTTCAAAGCGAGTTCCCCGACCACGCGTAGAATCGATGCCGAGAGTTCCCTGCATTCGCATGATCTGTTGGTTCACTACATCCAGACCGATTCCCCGGCCAGAAAGCTGGCTCACTTCATCGCGGGTAGAGAAACCCGGTAACAGAATGATTCGTTGTAGCTCAGTTTCTCTAAGGACGGCATGTTCTGCAATCAGTCCTTTGCTGGCAGCAATCGAACGGACTTTATCGGTATCTATACCTCCACCGTCATCTTCACAGGAGATGCGGATTTCATCGTTTTCCTGAAAGAAGCGAATCTTCAGCAGACCTTCTTCTGATTTACCTGCATCCAGACGTTGCTGAGGTTTCTCTAAGCCGTGATCTACTGCGTTGCGGATGATATGCATCAGAGGATCGGTAAGCTGGGTAAGAATCTGGCTATCGATCAGTGTATCTTCGCCCTCGATGACAAGCTGAGCTTTTTTATCGGCAGCCCTGCAAGCCTGACGCATTATTCGCTGAACACGGGTGCTGATCGTTTTGACGGCGACCAGACGTGTACTTAGGATGTTCGCCAGGTTTTCTTTCTGTAGGCCTGACTGGGTCACATGAAGATCAGTAAGGTGGCGAATCTGCTCGTCCATTTCCTGCTCGATTTCACGTACATCGGCAGCGGATTCGTGAAGACGTGACAAGCTGGTATGCATCTCGTTGTAGTTATCCATCTCCAGTGGGTCAAAACCCTCTGATTCCGGATCCAGCTCAGGATGTAATGTGTAGTACTCGTTTAGCTGCTGCTCTAGATCAAAAATCAGGTGCTGCAGGTGACGCTGTCGCTCGCGGTTTGTGCGGGTCAGTGTACGCAGTTGAGTAATTGATTCATCTTGCTGAGAGGTCAGCGTGTTGGATTCTCCGGTAATACGGAAGAGATTGTCCAATAGCGATTGTGGAACCCGAAGAAAGCTTTCTTCCTTTCGTTCCGAGGGGGCTGCTACAGCAGGTGCAGTATTTACGTCAGATATTTCTTGTTGTTGGTTAGCCTCGGATGATTCTGTTATCGAGCTTTCCGGGCGTTCACCCGCCGCTGCGGATACCCCTTCTGTTTTTAACAGATAGGACCAATCCATAATGCTCTGCAGGATTGGCAGTGCATTGGTAGGAGGTGCCATCCTATCAGTGACCGATTCACTCATTGCGGCCAGACAGTCGGCAGCTTCCTGTAGATCATCTTTGAGCTTTTGCCCCGGCAAAGACTGAGTATCTACCAGAATATCAAGAATGTTCTCGAGTTCGTGGGTCAGATTTGCCAGACCCTGGATTCCAGCCATGTTGCCCAAACCTTTGATGGTGTGGGCTGTGCGACGGGCAGCATCAAGGTCCTGCAAGCTACCTGCTTCGATTACTTTCTGTAAGCTGTTCAGGAAGTCGTCGGTCAGGGATGGCAGTTCTACGATCAGCATGTCATGCAAGTTCGGATCGAGATCATCCTGAACATCGACGGCAACGTCCGCTGAAACCGCCGTTTGTTTGGCGATATCTTTGGCTGTTTGTATTGATGCCAGCGCCAGAAGTTGTCCTAGAAATTCCGCCTGCTCTGTGGATAACGGACAAGGAAGGGCGGGGCTTCGGCACAGATCGATGAGTGCGGTTTGGATCGATCTGTTTTCAATTTCACTCAGATGCTCCTGAATACTCTGGAGGCATCGCGCTATCTGAGAGTGGCGGGCCCGAGTTGGCTCAGCGACAGACATCTGTTGAAGGTTAACCAGCAAGCCACCGAGTAAAAGATGAATGCCGCGCAGGTTTAACGTTTCTAAAGCGCGACGGACCATCGTTAATGCATCGATGGATTCCGTAACCAAAGTGTTGTCGTAGATAGGGCCATCTTTTTGCCAAGATGCTGTTAACTCCACTACCGACTGAGTAAGCATCTGCAAAACAGCAGGATCTATATTAGGGCCAGCTTCTGCGAGTAATTTAGGGTCAACCTCACAAAACGTCTGCAGAGCAGAGGAGGTGGTTGATGGTGCGTCAGTAATATTGGATGAATCAGGCTCTTGATCGCGGCCGTCATTCGTATCTGGTGAGCCACCGTGTAGATTGGGTAGATCCTCTTCCAGTAACTCTTTCAGGAAGCTCAGATCGTCTTCTGCGACGGGATCTGGCCACTGGCTTGAACTCATTGTGTCTAGCACGACGGATAGAGCCGACTGAGTCGCTTCACTAAGCAGGGCGCTTAGAGCCTTAATGAGTTGCTGGGCTAAGCTTTCATCCTCAATCTCCTGATCCAGAAGCTCAGCCGCCAGGGCGCAGCTATCGGCTATTCCGGCGAGTTCTTCTTCGCTGAACAGGTCTACCAGTTCATGTAGATATTCAATCGCCGCCATCGGTGAAGATAAAGTGGATAGTGTCTTTGCGGCGGATTGGGCGGCA
Source organism: Oceanospirillaceae bacterium (assembly GCA_023954795.1). Classification (GTDB taxonomy): domain Bacteria; phylum Pseudomonadota; class Gammaproteobacteria; order Pseudomonadales; family Balneatricaceae; genus Pontibacterium. The sequence goes on from JAGSHA010000041.1 coordinate 7,078, forward strand.
GAGGCAGATGACTCAGGGGGCGTTGTATGACCGGGCTCGATGAGCGCCTCTGGAGACGATGTCTGACCCGTTTCTAGCAACTCAATCGTGCCTGAATCGACCGTCTCTTCAACCAGCACCACTTCATTCAATTCTATTGTCAGATCTGCAGTAGATACTTCCAGCGGAGTTTCGGTTGCCTCGGTTACACCGAGATCACCGTTAGAAGACGATTGAACAAAAATACGTTGCTGATCTTCCGTCAGGATCTCTGCCAGAAAGGTGGTATCTTCCTGTGAAACCGGCTCAGGCCAGCCGCTATTTTCCAATAACTTGATTAGCAGAGAGACCGCATCTTCATCACCCCGAAAAAACGCTTTAAAGCTAGCGGCCGTCTGTACCATCAGATCCAGAATGCGCTGATCAGAGGGATATTGATTGCTTTCACATACCTGAGAGAGCAGCTCCCCATACAGAGCGAGTGCATCGGCAACACCAGCGAAGTTCTCTTCACTGGCGGTATCGACTAATGCGTAAAGGGAGTCTGACAGCGCTTGAAAACCAGGCGCTGTTTCATCTCCGGTGCTACATAGGAATGTACGCTGACGGTCAAAGACCTGCGCGACCTCGTGTTGTATATCAAACGACATAGTTACCACCTACGGCTGCAACTGATCGGAGATCAGGATGCAGCGAGTTTAAATACACTGATGGAGCGCTGAAGTTCTTCCGCCGCTTGTACCAGCTCATCAGACAGTTCAGTCTGCTGCTGCATCTCTGCGTTGGTTGCGTTCGAGGTTTCGCCGATGCTGCTCGCACGTTCTCGAAGCTGTTCGGCCACCTTCGCCTGTTTCACGGAGTTTTGTGCGATACGTATTACGGAATCTACCAGCGTTTGTGTGGTTGCACGGGTTTCATCCATACGCTCACCCGCTTCCTCTGCGAGTCGTGTGCCTTCAACAACGTCGGTGATTACGGTGTTCATTACGTTGATCGTATCGGCTGTCTCAAGCTGGATGTTGTTCACTAAGCTTTCGATCTCTGCTGTTGCCTCTCGAGAGTTCTCTGCCAGACGTTGTACCTCATCTACCACCACCATCAGGCCGCGACCGGCTTCACCGGCTGACGCTGCGTGCATGCTCGCATTCAGAGACAATACATGGGTACGTTCGGAGATGTTGTTGATCAGGTTTACGATACCGCCGATCTCCTGGGAACGTTCTCCCAGACGCTTAATACGTTTTTCCGCTTCGTGAATGGTTTGACGGATCTTGTTGATACTGTCGATAGTCTGGGATACAGAATCCATCGCAGTTTCAGATGTCTTGATCGCTTTTTGCGAGGCATTGTTAGAGAGCAATGCCAGTTTGGAGATCAGCTCCATCGCTTTGATCGCGGAATCCAGACCCTGCAAGGTTTCGAGGATCTCTTCCTGCTCTCGGTTTGCGTAGCTCAGTACTGTTTCCGACTGTGATTTTACCTGCACCGATGCGTTGTTTACCCGGCTAGATACGTCACTTACTTCATGCAGTACCGATTCGATGGAGGAAGCCAGCTGGTTAATCGAGTCGGCAATCGCGCCGGTTACGTCTTCCGCAACCGGTACACGTACTGTCAGGTCTCGCTGACTGATTCGGAATACGTTCTGGATCAACTCGATGATCGAGCTGTTCAAGCGTTTGTTTTCTTCCTCTTTCTCTGCCAGTACGTGCTCTTTCTCATCAAGCAGGGAGTCAAGTACGGTCGCCAACTGTCCCAGTTCGTCTTTGGTGTCCAGATTACTGCGCGCAGTTACGTCACCGGTACGCACTTTATCGACGGTTGCCTGAATACGGTTGACCGTATCGATTACACCGTACTTTGCAATGGTCAGTGCAATTGCCATCGCTACGATCATCAGACCCATGGAGATAAAGAAGTAGGTCACCATATCGAGCGTATCAGCAGCCTGTTTCTCCGAGTTTTGCATATTGTAGACGCCTGCCAGCTTATTGATCTCCTCGATCGCGGGTACAAGGTTCTGGATGATGTAGTGGACCTGAGAAAACTGTGTGGAGCTGCGGTCAATCGCTTCTGAGAGTTCTTCAAACAGCTCCTGTACTTCACGCATGTTTTCCAGAACGGCCACTTTGTTCTGCTTATATTCAGTGATCTTGGCCGCTTCTAGCTGATTGATCAGGCGAGTCAGGTTTGTGTTAACTGCTTCGGAGGTTACGTCACTGCCGTTACTGGCAACATATTCCTCTACGGATGTACGGGTTCGTTCAAACTGGTCGCGCAGCCAGTCACGTTCCAGCCAGATGATCAATGCATCGGTTTCCCACAGAAGGGTTGCCACTTCCTTTGCCAAACCCGCGTCACTGGTTAGGCCTGCTTCCATCAAGGCTTCAGAGCCATCGTAGAACGTATCCTGATAGTCATCGATGATCGACTGGAATTCCTGGATCTGCTGTTTGTCTTCGGTAGTACGCAGGTAGTTATGCAGGTTGCTGAGGTTATCATCAACCTGTGATGTGGCGGCGTTAAACTGGTTCAGCTGTTCCAGATCTCGGTCAACCTGAAAGCTTTTCTCGAAAAATCGTGCGCGAGCGATATTAATTTCAATACCGTTGACCAGCTTGGTGAATTCACCAAGATCATCTGCGCGAGCCTGTGCTTCTTCCTCAATGACGATGGTCTGATAGTAAGCGGCGCCCATGAACGAGAGCCCGATAAGCAGCAGGCCAAGCGCGAGCAGGAACTTGACCGGCAACTTTATGTTCTGAAATTCCAAAAACGACCACATTACTCAGGTACCTCATAGGAAGTTATCTGTATGCCTGTTTGGCGTCAGGCAGTAGGTAAAGCGTGGGATGCTTTACCTTTGATATTAAAAGCGTTCTTTTATTGCTGAAAAAAATCGACGGTGATCCAGTTCAGCCCATTCAGTTCCGTCATGTTCTATGTAGCCGTCCAGGAACGAGTGGAAGTCTTCGTTAAAGGCGGCGGAAGAACTGTCTTCCAATGCATTGGGAGCGACGAGGGCGACAGGGGGGCTATCAAGTAAGATGCCTGCCATATAAGGCTGTTCATCAAGTAAAAGGACCCAGCGTTGGGTTTGACCTGAACTGTTATGATCGCCCGACAGCAGGGCAAGGTCATAAACGGGAATGGTTTCACCGCGATGGTTAATAAACCCCTTGAACCAGTTCGGTGTGGTAGGAATAGGGCAGATACGTGGTTTGTTGACCAGTTCCGAATAGAGTGCGCGTGGTACCAAAAAATGGTTCCCAGCCACATTAAAGCCGTGACGGACTTCCTGAAAATTCTCAGGGGCGTCGGTCAGATTAAAAGCATCTGCTTCCATGAACCAGCTCCAGGTAAATCTTATTATTATTGTGTTGGATCACCCGGGTTCTGTTGGGTGATCCTGAAACGGGAAGACCCTTTATAACAGTTCTTTAACCTGTTTGAGAATCTCTTCGTCTTCATAAGGCTTACCAATAACAGCTTTTGCCCCCTGAAGCTGTGCCCATACTTTATCGGCTTCCTGGTTTTTACTCGACACAATAACGACCGGAATATCTTTAGTGGCGGCATCCTGAGTAATTTGTCGGCAAGCGGCAAAACCATCTACTTCAGGCATGACAACATCCATGAAGATAAGGTCGGGTTTCTCCTCCTGAGCTTTTTTCATCCCTTCACTGCCGTTGGAGGCAACAATAACCTCTGCATCAATGGTGCTGAGAAGTTGGCAGATGTGCAGTTGCTGAACGGTATCGTCTTCGACTACTAAGATTTTAGGTGATGGCATGCTGGGTACCCGTTTTCTCTTTATCTTGCAAAATTAGCTGATCGGCCGTTTGAAACCGGCTCGGTTATTCTTTTTTAAACTCATCTACCCAATTGGAAACACGATTAATGACCTTTTGGAATTCATCCGGATTGATCGGCTTTGTCAGGTAGGTCGAGCACCCGGCCATGATGCCTTTAACCTCATCTAAGGGTGAGTTTTTTGAGGAAAGCATGATGATCGGGGTTTTTTTCATTTCAGGAAGTTCACGCATGCGGGTGCAGGCTTCAAAGCCATCGATACCCGGCATGACAATATCCAGAAACAGAAAGTCGTAATGGTTGTCTGCAACTTTTGCCAGAGCGGATTCACCATCGTCGGCAAAGTCGACACTGACGGGCAGTGGCAGCTTTTCCAGTTCGCCGGCTAGTGCTTGTTGCATGGGTTGGCTGTCGTCCACAACCAGTACACAGTATCCCGTGCGGTCGTTTTTAGCTTCGGCTGCCAACCGGTGAGCGGTTTCAGCCTGTTCTTCATATTTGCTAAACAGATTCTCTTTGTCTGCGTCGTCTTGCTCCGGTTCAGCAGCACAATACTCTTCGTTCTCGGATGTCATTTTATCCAGAGTGCGGACAACCCTGGAGGAAACTAGAGGATAGCCTAGATGGGAGTATGCAGAATCTGACGGCTTTTCTTTCGATACGACAATAAGGCGAGACTGGTATCCGCGTGGTAGCGCAGAAATTTGCTCGGTTTGCAGATTGTCCATGCCAAATACAAGCAGGAGGTCTGGGAGGTTTTCAGGATTAAACTCGGTCAGTACGTAACGATTATTTTTTGACAGCCTAAGCATTTTTTCGAGCTTAACGAGCTGGTCGGCAGGAAAACCAAACGATCCGATATTCATCTTTTATCCTGTCAGAGTGCTAATCGAGTTTGCAGAACAGTAATTACATAAGCAGATCGTATAATTACATGCGGTCTCATTATTTTCATCGAAGTTGCAAACTAAATTAGAACACTATTATTTATTGTTATTCTGTCGGTAGTTCCTCTACCGAACTATTTTGTACACTAATACGGTTCATAAGGACAAGTCACTGGGGCCATAAAACCAAGGAAATCGTCGATAGTTATACCTTTGTTTAGATTTGTGACAAGCCTCTTATTGATATTAGGGGTGATTAGATGCTCGTCATTGAGGTTTGGTCTTCAATGATGCTGAAAGTAAATATGAGCAGAGACTGTGCGATTGGACAGTAGGCAGCCATTTAGTTTAGCTCGGCTGTCGAAGTGGCGGCGTATACTAAGCGCGGAGTTTAGATATGTCCAAAAGCCACGGCAGTTGCCATGGCTTTTGGTCTGAGGGGAGGAGCTTAGCCTTTTGCGTTTTGCTTCAGCAGATCTACGATCTGATCAAGCGCCACTTCTTGCTTGTCCTCGTCACGGCGGTGTTTGTATTCCACTGTGCCTGCTTTGATGCCGCGGTCGGAGATGACAACGCGGTGAGGAATGCCAATCAGTTCCATATCGGCAAACTTAACACCTGGGCTGACCTTCGCACGGTCATCCAGCAAAACGTCATAGCCAGCAGCTGTCAGTTCGTTGTAGAGACGCTCTGATTCAGCGCGCACTTCTTCGGATTTTTCGTATTTCAGTGCCACAATGGAGATGGTGAACGGTGCGATAGACTCAGGCCAGATAATGCCACGGTCATCGTAGTTCTGTTCAATAGCGGCTGCGACAACACGCGTTACGCCAATGCCGTAGCAACCCATATCCATAACGACGGATTTACCGTTTTCATCCAGAACGGTTGCGTTCAGCGCTTCTGAGTACTTCTGCCCCAACTGGAAAATATGACCGACTTCAATGCCACGCTTAATAATCAGGTTACCCTGACCGTCGGGGCTTGGGTCACCTTCAAGTACGTTACGCAGATCCGCAACTTCCGGCATCGGAAGATCACGCTCCCAGTTGATGCCGAAGTAGTGTTTGCCGTCGATGTTCGCACCGGCGCCGAAATCTGAAGCGTTTGCCAGCATGCGGTCGATGATGCATGGAATATTCAGGTTAACCGGTCCCAATGAACCTGCACCCGCGCCAATGACATCACGGAACTGTTCTTCTGTTGCAAAGGTCAGTGGCTCAGCGACCTGTGCCAGCTTCTCTGCTTTGATTTCGTTCAGGTCATGGTCGCCACGTACCAACAGAGCAACGAAGTCTGCTTCGCACTCTTCGGATGCCATCACTACCAGTGTTTTGACGGTTTTCTCGATAGGTACGTTATGTTGCTCAACCAGTTCGGCAATGGTTTTGGCATTTGGCGTATCAACCAGCGTCATTTCGGCTGTTGGTGCTGCACGCTCACCCGCGGGTGCCAAAGCTTCTGCCAGCTCAACGTTAGCGGCATAATTGCTGGTATCAGAGAATGCGATGTCGTCTTCACCCGAGTCTGCCAGTACATGGAACTCGTGCGATGCATTACCACCTATAGATCCGGTGTCGGCCAGTACTGGACGGAAATCCAAGCCCAGACGCGTGAAGATATTAGTGTACGCCTGGTACATCACGTCATAGGTTTGCTGCAACGACTCTTTGCCAACGTGGAACGAGTATGCATCCTTCATGATAAATTCACGGGAACGCATGATGCCAAAGCGTGGGCGAATTTCGTCGCGGAATTTGGTCTGTACCTGATAGAAGTTCGCTGGCAGCTGTTTATAGCTCTTCAGCTCACGGCGAACCATGTCAGTGATAACTTCTTCGTGGGTTGGGCCAACGCAGAATTCACGGTTGTGACGGTCACGTACGCGTAGCAGTTCAGGTCCGTACATCTCCCAGCGGCCAGACTCTTCCCAAAGCTCAGCGGGTTGGATAGCGGGCATCAGTACTTCTTGGGCGCCGGATTTGTCCATTTCATCACGGACAATTTTTTCCACCTTGCGCAGGGTTTTAAGACCCATCGGCAGCCAGGTGTAGAGGCCGGATGCCAGTTTGCGAATCATACCGGCACGCAGCATCAGCTGATGGCTGATAACTTCTGCGTCGGATGGTGTCTCTTTAAGAGTAGCAATCAGATATTGGCTTGCGCGCATAGATCCTTAACCCATGAGTGAATTCAGTCGTTGAAAACCGACCATTTTAGGGCTCCGTCCGCAGCCTGCCAAGGTTTGTATTGAATCAATTGGTCTTGTTCCACATATTCTCGCCGCAAATACCCTGTTTCCGGTTATTAATCGTGCAATAAGGGCGAGTGTGTTCTGAAGGAGTAGGGAATGTCGGAGCATAAAAGCAGGATCTTCTCTTTCGCATTATCGCGAAAAGGTTGGCTGCCTTTTGGGCAAGGTGATTGGGGCTTGAGTTTCCCCAGTGGGATATCGGTATGGTGTGGAAGGCAAACAGGGTGGTTGATCAACCACCCTGTATCTTGCCGATGATGCTTACGCGCTGTTTTTCAGAGTCACTTCCCGTTGCGGGAATGGGATCTCAATAGACGCTTGCTGGAAGGCGGTATAGACGGCCAGATTGACCTGATATTGCA
>JAGSHA010000473.1 GCA_023954795.1 Oceanospirillaceae bacterium
AAACGTGAGTATAAATTCCGTAATTTCGTGGATGCACTGCGCTTCTGTAACAACGTGGCGGATATGGCGGAGTCCCTTAATCATCATCCGGAAATTACTTTTGGTTGGGGGTATGCACGCCTGATCTGGTATACCCATAAGATTCACGGGCTGCATCGTAATGATTTTGTTTGTGCGGCAAAAAGTGATCAGTTATTTGATGAATCCTGATGTCGTTATTTCATCCTCGCTGAAAACTGCGGCCCACTGAATAGTGCTGCGTGCAACAGGCTGATAGAATAGCCGCAATTTCAGCGTAGTCGTGTGGAGACGAAGGACAGATGGAACGCAGATTCAGACTGGTATTGGCCTGCCCGGACCGGGTAGGTATCGTCGCGATGGTCAGTAACTTTATTTCCAGTCACGGTGGTTCGATTTCAGATGCTAACCAGCATTCAGATCCCAGCACCGGATGGTTTTTCATGCGGGTTGAGATCAGAGCGAAGTCCCTATCTTTTTCTCTGGAAGAGCTGCAGAGCGCGTTCTCGCCTATTGCTCAGTCATTTAATATGCGTTGGGAAATTCATGATTCGGATCGTCCGAAGAAAGTGATTCTCATGGCGAGCCGGGAGTCACACTGTCTGGCTGATTTGCTCTATCGATACCATGAGGGTGAGCTGGACTGTGAGATCCCGTGTGTCATCTCTAATCACGATGACCTGCGCAGCATGGTGGAATGGCACAATATTCCGTATTTCCATGTGCCTGTGGATAAAGCGAACAAGGCGGAGCATTTCGCCCGTGTCAGTGAGTTGATTCACGAACACGAAGCAGACTCAGTCGTCCTCGCGCGTTACATGCAGATTCTGCCGTCTGATGTATGTGAGCAGTATCAGCATCGCATTATCAATATCCATCACAGTTTCCTGCCGTCATTTGCGGGTGCTAAGCCTTATCATCAGGCGCATGAGCGTGGCGTTAAACTGATCGGTGCAACCTGTCACTATGTGACTGAAGATTTGGATGCCGGTCCGATCATTGATCAGGACGTGATCCGTATCAGTCATCAGGACCAACCGGAAGATATGGTACGTCTGGGACGTGATGTGGAGAAGACCGTGCTGGCCCGTGGTTTACGCTGGCACCTGCAAGACCGTATCTTGGTTCAGGGCAATAAAACGGTCGTATTTAACTAAAGTATGGCTTTTCGCGTTGCGAGTCAGCGGGGATTGGTATAAAGATAAGGATAAGGGCTGGGTTCAACACCCATGATGTTGTCTCTGGGGACAGCCCACCAAGGAGGAAAAACAATGCTGAGATCCGTAAAAGCTCAGGATTACATGTGTGAAAAGCTTGTGACGTTCACACCTGAAACAGATCTGTTTGATGCCATAAACCAGCTTATCGAATACGGGATTACCGGGGCTCCGGTGATTGACCGTAGTGGCAAGTTGGTTGGTCTGTTATCTGAAGCTGACTGTCTGCGTGCAATCCTCACACTGACCTATCATGAAGAAGAGATGGGCGGTGTTGTTGGTGATTACATGGTGGAAGAGGTACACACCGTCAACTACGATGCTGATATCATTATGGTTGCGGAAGAATTTATTAATAATGGCCGTCGTCGTTTGCCCGTTGTTAAAGGGGATAAGGTGATAGGACAGATCAGCCGACGTGATATATTGCGTGCAGTTGAGACGTTCGCACAAGACGGCTGAGTATATACGCTGTGTTTCCAGAGGCCGCAGCTTAGTCTGCGGCCTTCTTATTTTTAGGGTATTAAACTGCTGATGGGTTATCAGATTCCCGAACAACCTATGCTGATTTACCCCTCTCTGGCTGAACGATTCGGGCTGGAAGAGGCGTTATTGCTGGGTATTTACCATCAGCTGTCACAGCGTACGGGTTTGCGCCTGCGTTCTGGGCAGCGCGAGATTAAGCTTGATGCTCACAGCTGGCGTCAAGTTGTTCCGTTCTGGTCGCAGGATCAGTTGGCGATGGTGACCAATAGCCTGGTCGAACAGGGTGCAATTGACGCCAGCCTCAGTAAAACGCTGGTAAAAATTGTCCTGTTACAGGACGATCAATCAGCGGTTTCCGCTGCACCTGCGATCCCAGAGTCCTTAGAACAGGTAGTAGGACAAGAATCAGAGCCAGAATCAGAGGTTGAGGTGGTCAGTCGCTTAAGTGTGATGGATCAGCCTCCACCATTGGTGGATGCACCGCCTTTGGGGATGGCGACGCCACCGGCCCAGCCAATCCCGCCTGAGACACATCCTGTATCGGAGCCACCGATTCGGGCTCAGATGCCAACACGCCAACCCGCGCGTCAAACGATGCAATCGCGTACACCCGCACCAGCGTTTGGTGGCAGTACGGGCTGGCGGCGTCACAAAAGTGAGCTACAGGTGATCTTTGAGCAGCATGAAGAGCGAAATCAGCATCTTCATGCCATGTTCCTTGGATGGCAGCCGTCATCTAACTTCTTCGAGTTGCTGGCACGACAAGGTATTAGTGAAGAATTTGCCCGTGA
>JAGSHA010000285.1 GCA_023954795.1 Oceanospirillaceae bacterium
AGGTGATTTGTGCAGAGTGGGAGCAACGATGAACGACTGGTTTGTAACGAATCTGGGTGACGCGATGTTGGCTTTCGAAGCGCAAGCTGAGTTGGAGGACTTACTGACTTCGGTGCGATCCGACAGCGGGAATCCTGCAGACATGGCGGCCTTTATTCGACATGAGTCTGATGGCGGTTTGCACTGTGAAGTGAAGGTGTATCTCTCGCCTGCGTGTGTGGCTGTGGCAGAAGAGGTTAACGCTAAGCCTTGTGCAAAACCCTCACCCGAAGGGTTGGGAGTGTTACTGGCAACCGAAGAGTCATGGCAGATGCTGTTTCCTGAGTACAGTCATTAACAATTGAGATGTGGCTTCCTATTGTATGTAGGGTCGGATTTATCCGACCGGCAGTTTGAAAAGCTGCCCTACATTGGCTTTGTTGGCCTTTCCTAAGGTTCCGATCCTGATAGGTAAATTATTCAAGCGCCCGTCACCCATTTGCTTTATCCTAGCCGTTTTACCCAAGACCGAAGCGCTATATGACCACTCCTGATATCGACACCATCCAGAAATACAACTCCGAACAGCTTTACAGCCACTTTGTGAGCGAAGCCGCCACCCATAAGCAGATCTGGATTCTGACTGATGAATACGGTAGCGTGATGCTGAATACGGATGATGAAGATTGCGTGCCGGTGTGGCCATCACAGGAACTGGCAGAAGCTTGGGCGACTGGTGAATGGTCGGATTGCAAAGCGGAAGCGATCCCGCTGGATAAGTGGCACAGCCGCTGGACGGCAGGTATGGAAGAAGACGGCTTTGCCGCAGTCGTTTGCCCGATCGAATCTCAGGACGGTCTGGTGGTGTATCCGGAAGAGCTGGATAAAGCGCTGAAGAAAAAGTCTCAGAAGCTCGCCAATCAATAATCTCAGCGAATCGGTTATGTAAGGTGCAATAGTATTTCCTATTGCACCTATCTCATTGCCATCGCCATCGCAAAACGTTACGCCTTGTTAACGCATCCTACGATCTATACCTGTCGCGACTTACTTCTCTTTCGACTTATCCACCGGGTAGCAAGATACACCGGTTGAGTTCGTCTCGCCTGCTACAAATACGCAGCGAATGTTGGCGTTGTCTTTGGGTGTCCACTCGTACACACGCACGTTGTAACCGTATGTTTCCAGCTTATAGGCGTTGGTGGGTTTTACAGAGTCCCAGGTGCCGGTGGCGATCTGGTCAAACAGGCCTGCTTGGGTGGTGAATGACAGGGCGCTCAGCAGCGCACCACAGATCAATTGCTTCTTCATGTGTCTTTCCTTAATGCGTTGGAATTCTGGTTACTACTCTACCGGCTTCTCGTGCTGCCGGAAAATGTAATCTGTTAAGGCGAGAATGTCAGGGTAAGCGAGGGCCGCTACATGTACGTTGGGACATGTTCCTCGTTCCCATGCTCCTGCGTGGGAATGCAGACAGTCGCTGGGTCTGAGCAGTAATAAAATATCGTCCGTTAGCTGAAGCCTCTTTATGGATTCCCACGGAGACCATGGGAACCAGAAAAAAGCGCGGGCCTTATTTAGCAGGGAAGGGTTACGTCAGATGGATTTGGATATGTGTGGTCAGCCAAACGCCAGCCAGACCCCAACGCCAATCATCAGCGAACCTGCAATGCGGTTCATCAGCTTGACGTTACCGCGATCCATCAGCAGATGGCGCAGGGCTTTACCGCCGCTGGCGTAGATGATCAGGCACATAAACTCCAGTAACAGGATCATCGCAACCAGCACACTCAGCTGGGGTGCCAGCGGTTGGCTCTGGTCGAGAAACGGCGGGAGCAGGGTGACAAAAAATGCCCAGCCTTTTGGGTTGGCGATGGCGGTGATAAAGCCGTTAAGTGCGAGCTGGAGGTTGCCTTGTACTGCCACTTCGCTGCCCGGTTCGGGCATCACCAGCTTGCCCTTGGATTGCCACATCTGAATACCGAGCCAGCACAGATAAGCTCCGCCGCCTAACTTGAGGAACAGAAAGGCTTCCGGGAATTGCAGCATCAATGCGGCTACTCCCAATGCAGCGGCCGAGGCAACCAGCCCGACCCCAATCAGCTCACCCCACATCATATGTAAACTGCGCCGCACACCCACTGACATACCCAGGCTAAGGGCCAGCGTCATACACATCCCCGGAGTAATGGAGACAAAGAAGAAGGTGGGGATAAATAGGGACAATAACGCCAGTGACATCCGTGCCTCGGATCAAAAAAGTTTAACAAAACGGGAGTCTACTCTGGGTGTGACGAATAAAAAAGCGAGTGGGGCGGAGCAGGTCGTTATCAGGCCAGAAATCTCCGGGTATCTCCATCCTTAAGCTAATAGGCCGGTGCCGGATAGCTCGCTACAATCCACTCAAACTATTCACTGTGAATGACAAAAAGGGATGTTATGAAAAACGTACTTCTGGGTGCATGTGCTTTATCTGTTGTGTTGGCGGTACTAACGCCAAGTGAGTCCGACGACAAAGTTCACTGGACCTATTCTGGCCATGGTGGGCCTGATCAGTGGGGTGCACTGGATGAATCGTTCGGTACCTGTGCCGCTGGCAAAAGTCAGTCGCCGATCAATATCACCCGTGTAGTGGGCGGTGAGTTGCCTGCATTGGCTATGGCGTACGCGGCGGGTGGCAAGGAAGTGCTGAATAACGGTCATACCATTCAGGTGAACTACGCTGCGGGGAATGTGCTGACCGTGGGTGAGCGTTCTTTTGAACTGAAGCAGTTCCACTTCCATGCGCCGAGTGAAAATATGATTCAAGGCCGTTCCTTCCCGATGGAAGCGCACTTTGTCCACGCTGATAAAGATGGCAATCTGGCGGTTGTGGCGGTGATGTTTAAGCAGGGTGAGGAAAACGCTGAGCTGGAGAAAGCCTGGGCACAGATGCCAGCTGATGCGAATCATAAGGAAGCGCTGGCGGCTGCCGTGGATGCGAATCTGCTGTTGCCCGAAAACCGTGATTACTACCGCTTTAGTGGTTCGTTAACCACGCCACCGTGTTCAGAAGGTGTGAACTGGTTTGTGATGAAAGATTCGGTGACTGCTTCACAGGCGCAGCTCGATAAGTTCACACAAGTTATGGGACACCCAAATAACCGTCCGGTACAGCCGATCCACGCACGTATCGTTGTACAGTAATACGTATTCTGTATTTTTTCCGCGGGTGTCATCGTAAGGTGGCGCCCGCTCACGTTTTTAGTCCGCACGCTTAATCCTCTTCTCTGGCTCTTTTTCTCTAGCTGGAAGCTGCCTCGTCGTACTCGATTTTTTAGCGGTACTTTCATGGTGATTTCAAGTCCTTAAGGTTGCCCAAACGGGGAAGTCTCAGTGATTTTTGTAGGTTTCTCTGGTGGCAAATGGGGCCAGAATTAACTTCTGTATGGGACCGAATGCATAAAGGGCTGGACGCATTCGCGATCTGGGTAGATAATTCCTACCAAATTAGTTGGTTATTATTTGAGATGAGTATGTTTTCCAACCTCTTTGGTAAGAAACGGTCAACGGAGCAGCCCATGACAGCGCCAGAACAGGCACAGGTAGAAGCAGCCTTACAACAGATTCAGGATCCGTATCTGAAGCAGGATCTGGTTGCTGCCGATATTGTGAAAGCAGTCAGTGTGGACGGCGACAAGCGTAAAGTCTCACTTGAGTTTCCGTATCCGTGTGCAGGTATTCAGGCTGATCTGACGGCGCAGATTCAGGCGGCGTTGGGCGGTGATGTTGAGATCGAATTCAGCACGAACATTCAGCCTCATGCGGGTCAGAACCAGTTGCCCAATATGGCGAGTGTGAAGAACATCGTCGCGGTTGCATCGGGCAAAGGTGGTGTGGGTAAATCCACCACAACGGTGAACCTGGCGCTGGCGATGGCGGCGGAAGGTGCCAAAGTGGGCATCATGGATGCAGACATCTACGGTCCGAGCCAGGGCCTGATGTTGGGTGTTGAAGGTCAGCGTCCGCAGCCTGTGGGCGACAAACATATGAAACCGGTGGTGTCCCACGGTATTCAGTCCATGTCGATGAGCTACCTGATCGACGAAAACACCCCAATGGTATGGCGTGGCCCAATGGTAGCTGGTGCTTTGCAGCAGTTGATGACGCAGACGCTTTGGGAAGATCTGGATTACCTGTTTGTGGATATGCCACCGGGTACTGGTGACGTGCAGCTGACCTTGTCGCAGAAAGTGCCGGTGGCGGGTGCGGTTGTTGTGACAACACCACAGGATATTGCGCTGCTGGATGCGAAGAAGGGCGTTGAGATGTTCCGCAAAGTGGATATTCCGGTGCTGGGGGTTGTGGAAAACATGAGCACCCACATCTGTAGCAACTGTGGTCACACCGAACATATCTTTGGCGAAGGCGGTGGTGAGCGTATCTCTGAGCAGTACGACACTGAATTGCTGGGCAATTTGCCGCTGTCTTTGTCAATCCGTAAACAGGTTGATGCGGGTAACCCTACGGTGTTGTCTGATCCGGACAGTGCCGAAGCGCAGATCTACCGGGACATTGCCCGCAAAGTTGCAGTGATATTGGTGAATCGCGGTAAAGCAGCACCGGCTGCC
>JAGSHA010000425.1 GCA_023954795.1 Oceanospirillaceae bacterium
ATTGCCTGCAGTTCAGCGGCAATACGGCGGTCGTCATTTGCGATGCCTGTGTAGACAGTGTTTTTCATAGATCAGCTCCAGATACATACCATTTTCTAAGACCTAAGTATTATATGGATCTGTTGTGCGTCGCACAAATAATTTGTTCAATAATTCACCAAAAAAACTGATCACGGACAAGAAACTGATCTGACGTGTGTGACTTGAAGGCGCTGATATTCAATGAGTCGTGACGCCAACACTCACGATCGTACTCCAATGCTTCGCCCTCAAGGTCACGGGTGACTACGGCACTCACTGAGTATCCGCGTCCATCTGTATATTGGAGTGGCCGGTTTCCCACACCTGTATCGCTTGTTTGCGCTCGCAGCCCCAGCGGTAATTGCCGCTGTCGCCGGTCCCTTTGATGACCCGATGACAGGGGATCAGAAAACCAATGTTATTTTTTGCCACTGCGGTTCCCACCGCACGTTGTGCATTGGGCATACCGAGCTGATGTGCCAGTTGCCCATATGAGACCCGCTCTCCAGGCCCGAGCTTCATTAATGCTTCCCAGACTTTGATCTGAACGTTGGTGCCGCGCAACACGAGATGCAGTTTTCCCGGTTGTGGGGTGGAGGGAAAGATCTGATTGGCATATTGAACCGCTTTGCCGTTTTCTTCGCTGATCTCTGCTGCTGGCCATTGGTTTTGCAGTTCGTGTAAACGTGTCGCTTCGTCATCGGAACAAAATGCCAGATAACAGATGCCACGCTCGGTCCAGCCAATGAGTGCATGACCAAATGGCGTCAGTGCAAACCCATAGCCGATGCGCATACCCCTGGCGCCGTTTTTGATCTCACCCGGTGTCATCGCTTCGCAAGAGATCATCAAGTCATGTAAGCGCCCCGGGCTGGAGAGGCCGCTATCCAGCGTAACACTGAGCAGGTCATCGGAACGCTGTAAGGCTTGCCGGGCGTATTCCTTCGTCAGGTATTGCAGAAACCGCTTGGGTGAGATGCCTGCCCAGGTACTGAAGACCCTTTGCAAGTGGGATTCGCTGCTATCCACCGCTGCGGCTATTTCGGCCAGCGTTGGCTGCTGACGGGCCTGGTTGTGGATAAACTCAATGGCCCGTGCCACGGTGCTGTAGTGTTGCTCTGAGTTCATAGGGCGATCCTGATCGGTCTGTTTTCGGGGATGATGTGACTTCGCTCTAAGTGTGCGACAGCCTGAAATCGATCTCCACCCGATTCTTGCACGTTCAGTCAAAGTGTATCAGGGGTCGCCATGGGGGCGTTCTTTGAGCGTCTGTTTGCAATCAGTCCGCCGAGCATAATGAGTGCAACGGCGATCACTATAGCCATCGATGCAGCTTCCTGGCCGACGAGTATCAGAGTGATGGAGGAGATCAGCGGAGCACAGAAACTGAGTGAGGCCAGCAACGATTGATTGCCCTGTTTCAGTCCCAGATCCCACAGGTAAAATGCGCCGCCTACAGGGCCCAGTCCCAATAGAATCGCCCCCAGCCAGGCACTGCTGTTGAACTGCCAGAGGGCGGCATTCAGTGAAAAGTTACTTTCTAATGTCAGGTGTGCAACCAGCGACAATGAGGCCACCGCTAGCGAGATCCAGCCGATGTCGTCAACATCACCCGGGCTTTTTGCCAGATAGGCGGAGTAGGATGACCAGATCAGCGCGCACAACAGCGCAAGTAGATAACCGACGCTGGATTCGAGCGACAGGTTTAGCTCGCCTTTACTCGTCATGATCACCACGATGCCCAAAAAACCAACAAGGCCGCCAATAATGGCCTGAAAGCGCTGCCCATGACCGGCGACCATGACCGCCAGCAGCAGGGGCCATAGATAGACGATCAGGCTTACTTCCAGTACCGGGGCTTGCTTCAGCGCCATAAAATAGAAAAAGTGGAAGCCAAACAATCCGGATGTGCCAATAAGCCACTGTGATGGCTGCAATCGCGGTAAGCGAAACAGCGGCTCCTTTCTGAGAAAACGCCTGCCAAACATAATCAGTGCAGATATCAGGAAACAGATAAATAACAGCTGAAATGCAGGTATGTCGATCGTTAAGGAGCCAAACAGGGCTAAAAGCCCCCACATTAGAATTGCATTGATACCGTAAAACGTTGCCATGCGGCTAAACCTCATTGGTTATTCTTGAGGCTTATTTTAACGGTGGGTGGTTTGGTGTTTTGTGCTCATTGGCCGGTTTAATTAACTATCCAGCCGGAGTTTTAACTTATGTTCGGAAGTGTCGGGGCGACTGACCGAAGTATTCGGAGAAGCGTCGACTGAAGGCAGACAGATCCTGATAGCCAACGTGTTCTGCGATCATGCCGATCGGATAGTCGGTATGAGCAAGCAGGGCACGGACTTTATCCATCCGCAGTTTGAGCAGGTATTGGCTGGTGGATAGACCTGTTTGTTGTTTAAACAAGGCTTTGTACTGACTAAGGCTGAGGCAGGCGATCTCCGCCAGTGCCGTCAATTTTGTCGTCTGGCCCAAGTCCTGTTGCAGATACTCCAGTGTTCTGGAGATACGGGGATCATACCGGGCTTGAAACCGTTCCTGCGTCAGCAGACTGAGAAAAAGTGCGCCGATCTCTTCATGGAGAGCCGGATTGTGCTGATGTTGCAGCTGGTGTTCGACAAACTGACAAAAGGCGAGCAAAGGTGAGGAGATGGAGACAAAGGGCGTGGGCAGGTCGGTTATCAGTTCCGGGAGTTGATCGAGGTCTGCAACCAGAAAACGTGCTTGCTCATCGGCGCTGAAGCTATGTTTAGCGTCGGCCGGAATAATGGCACAGCGACCGGGACCGACACGATCAGAGGAAGCGTGGACGACGCTTGTCTGAATACTGATCTTAATCGTCCCGTGGAGGGGAAGCACCAGCTGACAATAACCATGCGTGTGAGCATGCTGCGTGCGAGTATAAGAACGAATCGATAATCGGGCGGACATAAGAACTCCTGCATCTGGGCTGGATATCTGGCACCGATCACGTCGTACTGGGTTAACCGGTGCTTTTGTTCATCCGTTCGATGTAACGGGACAGCAGTGCCATCTTCTCTGGATCATTATCCACGAAAAGTACATCTACGTTTAAGAATGCGGTATCAACTTTAGGTTCGTGGGCTTCAACTGCGCGCACGAAACCGTTTAGCTGCACAGTGGTGCCATCAGCCTGTTCGATATCGAC
>JAGSHA010000066.1 GCA_023954795.1 Oceanospirillaceae bacterium
ACAGCGTGATCTTACCGACAGCATGAGTGGCAATGTGCAAGGCAGCGCCGGCAGTAGCGATAGATGATGCGAGAAGTGCACCTACCACGATATAGCTAAGCTGGCTCACTGTTGAGTAGGCTAATCGTGCCTTCAGGTTATCTTTTGTCATGGCGATAAAAGATGACAGTAATATTGTAGCCGCGCCGATATATAACATGACATCGGTTGTAGCCAGGTCCTTCAGACCTTCTATGCCAAATATATAGATAACAACTTTTAGAATACTAAATACGCCGGCTTTTACGACAGCAACCGCGTGCAATAACGCACTTACCGGGGTAGGCGCAACCATCGCAGCGGGTAACCAGCGATGAAAAGGCATAATAGCGGCTTTACCAACGCCGTAGCAGAACAGAACCAGCAGAACACTGAGAACAGCCTTATTATGTGAGTCATCAAAAATACCGCCAGCACGGAAATCCAGCGTTCCGGTTAGGGCATAAGTGCCAAGCACCGCGAATAGTAAGAATGCGATTGAGGTACTCAGAAGAATACCCAGGTAGACCCGCCCCCCCTGCTTCGCCGCATCGTTGCCAGCATGGGTCACCAAAGGGTAAGTAGAAAGGGTTAGCACTTCATAGAAAATGAACAGTGTAAGTAGGTTTCCTGAAAAGCAGATACCCATGACTGAACTGAGTGCCAATGCAAAACAGCAGAAGAAACGCGTCTGGTTGTCTTCGTTATGACCCCGCATATATCCGATGGCGTATATGCTGGTGACAATCCACAGAAAACTGGCCACCAGGGCAAACAGCACACCCAAAGGCTCAACATTAAAGCTGATTCCAAGTCCAGGAAATATTTCGACCACATCTAAGTGGAGAGTTATTCCTTTGAAAGTGTAATCGGTAATTGCCAGAACAATACTGAACAGTATTGCTGCAGTTATCAGCGTTACTGCTTCACGCAGATTGGGTATTTTCCCCGTCGCAATAACCAGTAACGCACCAACAAAAGGAACACAGATTGATAGTGTAATTAACTGTGCAGGTTCCAATGCTTGCCAGAGATTCATGAAGAAACCTCCTGCGCATTTTTTTCTAACACGTCCCCTTCCAACACGTTGCCTTCTAACACTTTGCTTTCAAGCATATTGTTAGTTTGGAAAAGCCATTCAGAGGCGCTATTCGCCGCTTCGGTTGTCAGGCTCGTATCAATACCAAAATAAATGTTGGCAATAACAAGTACCCACATAGGAACCAGCATCAACCAGGAAATCTCTTTAATACTATCCGCATCCCGTGATTCAGGAGTTTTTTGAAAGTATGCAGCTTCAAGGATTCGACCAATATAGATGATGGCAAATAGCGACCCGATCAATACCAACGCTGCTACAATCCAGTTACCCTGCTCCAGCGCTGCAGTAACCAAATACCACTTGCTGACAAAGCCGACGGTAAGCGGGACGCCAATAATACTCAGGCCAGCAATGGTAAACGCTGCCATCGTCAGAGGCATTTTTCTGCCTAACCCTGCAAAGGCTTTGATATCGACAGAGCCAACGCGATAAAACACCGCGCCCACAGCCATAAACAGGGCGCCCTTCATCAGCGCGTGGTTAAAGATATGGATCATGCTGGCCATGAGTCCAGCCACACTGACCAGGCTAAGCCCAAGCACCAAATAACCAATCTGAGCGACACTGCTGTAGGCAAGAACAGTCTTGACGTTACTTTGTACCGTTGCCATATAGGAGCATTTGAAGATAGCAACAACCGCCAGCACCATCAGGATAAGGCCCATCCCCATATCAACAAAAACATGGTCAATGCCAAAGACAGTGAAGATAAAGCGGATCAAGACGTAGACCGCAACTTTTGTAGCGGTACTGGCCAGAAATGCTGTCACTGCTGATGGGGCATGGGTGTATGCCGGTGGCAGCCACATATGCAGTGGAAACAGTGCAAGCTTTATACTGACACCCACCATGATAAACGCGAGCCCGGTGTTAATCGTACGACTGCTGTCATAAAGGTCGATTCTGTCGGCGAGATCCAGCATGTTTAGCGTGCCGGTTTTCATATAGAGCATACCAACACCGATCAGGATAAAGGTCGCGCCTATTGTACCCATCACCAGATAACGGAATGCGGCGGTCAGACAACGCCTGTCTGCAGCCAGACTGACTAAGGTGTAGGTCGCCAGTGAAGAGATTTCCAGAAAAACAAAGAGGTTAAACGCATCACCTGTTATCAGTATGCCTGAAAGACCTGCAAGGCATAGCAAGTGTGCCGTGTAGAAAAGCGAATGATTGGTAGCTTTTAGCTCTTTTTCGATACTGTGTTTCGAATAAACCAGCACCAGTGTGGAGATGGCAGTTACTGCCAGCAGGACAAAGGCATTGGCAGCGTCTACACGTAACTCGATACCCCAGGGAGGTGCCCAGCCGCCGACGGCATAGCTGATTGCACCTTCAGATAGTGCTGCTGACAGCAGCTGCCAGGACAGCAGGAATGCCAGGCCACTGACCAGAGTAGCAAAGCCCCAGCAAAGTATTGAGCGACCCAGAATAAATGCAACAGGGGCTGCAATCATGGGCAGAATAATAGGAAGCGCAGCTAAATGTTGTTCAAGCATCAGATGGCATCATCCTTGTTTTCAAATTCGTTCTCTTCAACAGTGCCATAAGCTCGTTTGATTCGGACAATCAGTGCAAGACCCACCGCCGTTGTGGCAACACCTACAACAATGGCTGTAAGAATTAAGACATGGGGAAGCGGATTGGAGTATTGAGTGACCCCTTCAGCAACAATAGGTGCTGTGCCTCCGCTGACCTTACCCATGGATATATAGAGCATGAAAACAGAGGTCTGAAAAATATTCAGACCCACAATTTTTTTAACCAGATTGTTTGCAGAAATAACAATGTAAAAACCGGCCATCATCAGAAAAACGACGACCCAGTAGTTGTAATAATCGAGAATAAAGCTCACTGGATGTTTGACCTCTCTGCCTGACTGCCAAAGGCATAGAAAATATTCAGCATGACCGCAAACACTGTGATACCCACACCCAACTCAATAATAATAATGCCATAGTGCTGACCGGCGATCGGGTCTACGGCGAGTTTATTGTAATCAAGGAAATGACCGCCCATATACATGCTGTACAGACCAACACTGGCATAGAGCAGCACACCAAAAGAAGCCATCCACTGTAAGAATTTAGGCCCCACGACTGCAAACGCTTTGGGCAGCCCGAAAACGAGTGCATACAAAATAAAAGCAGCGGCTGCAATTACGCCGGCCTGGAAACCTCCGCCAGGACCGAAATCTCCATGGAACTGGACGTATAAGGCAAAAAGAATCACTAGAGGAATAATGATTTTGGCAATCACATGCAGCACTCTGTGTGATTCCAGACCCGAATCAAGGTCTTTTTTCTTCTTACGCCTTACTCCCAACAGAGAGAGAACACCAATAACCGCAGAGAATACTACGACCGTTTCACCCAGCGTATCGAAGCCACGATAACTGGCTAACACCGACGTGACCATATTCGGTAAGCCAACCTCTTTAGGTGACTCTTCTATATAGCGTGGTGCGACATGTTGATGCACTGGATTATCTGGATGTCCGAAAGGAGGCATATCGAGCGTGCCATAAATTAACGCAGCGCCTGTGACCAGGACAACAAATAGCGGTAGTAACGTAGAGTGCGCTCTCTGTTTCTCTTTGCGGCCAGTCAGCGCCAGCGTCCCGAGCATCAGAACTGTAGAAATACCAGCACCTACAGAGGCTTCAGTAAAGGCAACATCAACAGCATCAAGGTTTATAAATATCAAAGCGGACAGGAAACTGTAGATACCGAACAACATTACCACGGCAAACAGGTCTTTTAAGAAAATGATCCGCAAGGCGGTTAGCGCCAGCATTGCCAGCAGCACCAGATCAATAAACTCTGCCATTACTTAGCACGCTCCTGCTTATCTTCCGGGCTGGTTTCTGCCAGAGTAAGCAGTCCGCCATGACGGGCAGATTTTGCCAGGGCGTGGGAGGCTGTAGGACTGGTAACCAGTAGGAACAGCAAAATAAACACTAACTTGGCTGTATTCAGATCGAATGATGTTTGTAACAGTAAACCGCCAATAATTAGGATAGCGGCTATAGAATCGGTGACACTTGCCGCGTGTACCCGGGTGAAAAAGTCAGGAAACCTGAACAGACCAACCGCGCCGCTCAATCCAAAAAACACCCCTGCGAGAAGCAGTATGCAACTGCCAATGTCCAGAAAATGCATGGCTTACCACTTATACTCAGCTGTTATTCAATGGGTGAGGTATATTCGAAGAATCGAAGCACCGCGACCATCCCAATAAAATTGATCAACGCGTACACTATGGCGATATCCAGAAAGTCTGGTCGCCCCATCAGGAAGCCAATGGCCGCAATAAATAGAACGGTCTTGGTACCGAACATATTTACGCCAAGAATACGGTCGTAAACCGTAGGTGCTTTAAATGCTCTGACCAGGGCAAGTGCCATGACGACCAGAATAGCAATGCAAATCGCTGCCAGAATATCCGTCATTTGTTTTCACCCCAGATGCCTGTGATCTTCTTTTCCATATCGCCTTTTTTCAGCTCTTCAATAGACGATTTATGCAATGCATGAACGGTAACCTCACCCTCTTCCAAATCCACACTCAATGTCCCTGGAGTCAGGGTGATTGAATTTGCATAAAGGACACGACTACTTTGAGGAACGTTTTTAGCACTTATTTTTGCTATGGCAGGCGAAACCTTGTCTGGTGTGCCCCAAATTAGTTTCGTAACGTGGATAGCAGAACTGAAAATTTGTCCAATCAGCCAGGGCAGATAGCGGATGAGCCGAAGGCTCGTACTGATTTGCCTGGATTCATTTTCGACTTCATCCATTCGCCTCAATACAAAAAGTACGACAACGACTGATAATGCACCAAAACTTAGTAATAAAGGATTGATGATGCCAGAAAGCAACAGCCAGAATATTGAAAGTACTACCGCCCACTTAACGATATGCATGCAATATCGCTCCACTTTGTTCTCGACAGTTTTCATGGACCGCAAGGGCGATATTTGACCTTCAAGGCCTTAAGTAACCCCCTTTTTTAGCGGCAACTCATTGCCCATGGAAACCGAAATTTCACTATGTTGCAACAGAGCATCCAAGGAATCTCTAATGAAATACATCACTCTTTCGTTGAGACGTCACTAGATGAGCATCCGTTTAGGATGCTTTTTCACTATCTGCCGCTTTAGCGAAAGCGATGATTGAGTGCATGACTAAGGAAATGGGATGGACTCCCCCTCCTATCGGCATCTATGTGCCAGATTAGGAGTGTACAACTAAGGAAACTGTCTTCGTTCTAATTCCCACAGTCTTCGTTTTAATTTCGTCGATACCTTAAACAAAGGTGCCCGCACAAAAACCGGAGGCCCAGGCCCACTGGAAATTGTGGCCACCCAGATGACCCGTCACATCAAGACATTCTCCGATGAAGTAGAGCCCATCCGCCTTTTTAGCTTCAAAGGTCTTGGATGATATTTCGTTGGTATCGATCCCACCTAAAGTTACCTCTGCCGTGCGATACCCTTCCGTACCACTTGGCTTCACATGCCAGCCGTGGAACAGATCCGCAATCTGCTCCAGCTTTTCATTACTGCACTGACCCAAAATACCTTCGATCTGCCAGAGGTCGCAGAAGGTCTGCACCAAACGCTTGGTCATCAGAGTGGCCAACACCGTTTTTAGCTCAGCTTTAGGACGCTGATCGCGCTGCTCTTTAAGCCACTCGGTCAGATCTATCTCAGGGAACAGGTTGATCTCAACCTCCCCCCCCGGTTGCCAGTATGAAGAGATCTGCAACACAGCCGGACCACTCAGTCCACGGTGCGTAAACAGCATGCTCTCTTTAAAGGTGGTTTTATCCACTGTGATCTCGACCGGATCATGGGAGATACCAGACAGAGGCTTGAAGTGCTCCAGCTCCTGCGGCTGCAGGGTAAAAGGCACCAGCGCGGCACGGCGTTCCGTCATGCCTAAACCAAACTGCTGCGCGATATCAAAGGCAAATGGCGTCGCACCACCATTAGGAATGGATAAACCTCCGGTAGAGATAACCAATGACTCACAGCGCACCGGACCTTTTGACGTTTGCAGCTGATAACCACCCTCAACCTGCTGAACGTTCTTAACTTCGGTTTCGGTCTGTAACGTCACACCTGCCCAGTCACACTCGGTCAGCAACAGATCAAGAATCTCTTTACTGGATTCATTGCAGAACAGCTGGCCCAGTGTTTTTTCGTGGTATTCGATACCATGACGATCCACCAGATCGATAAAGTCCTGTGCGGAGTATCGACTCAGGGCAGATTTACAGAAGTGAGGATTTTCCGACAGAAAATTGGCCGGACCGTTATGGATATTTGTGAAGTTACAGCGCCCACCACCGGACATCAGGATTTTGCGCCCGATCTTTTTCGTATGCTCCACCACTAATACAGAGCGGCCGCGATAGCCTGCGGTGGCTGCACACATTAAGCCGGATGCGCCGGCACCCACAATAAGAACGTCGTACTGCTGCAAGAGAGCTGCCTCGATGGTGATCAAAAGGCGGCTATTCTAGCACAACCTATAGGTTGTTTTTCTTATTGTGCGAGCCATCACACAACGGCGGCGTTGCGGTCTGTTTGCACATGCAAAGCCACACGGTACCGCTACGTTCGGCAACAAATACGACAGGGTCAATACCGGTTCCCTGATGGGAGCCGTCACAGAAAGGCTGGGAGTTGGAACGCCCGCAGGCACACCACGTGTAGGTTTTCCCCTCCTCCAGCTCTACTTCGATGGGCGAGTGCCCTGCACGGTGAATGGGTGAGTGAGACATGGTTTGATCTCCGGTTGTCTGTATCCCAAAAAATAGAAGAGGGTTAACCGGAGATCAAACTATAAACAGAATTAATCTGCTTTCTTATCAGCGTTCATCTTACGAATCTTGTCCGCCAGGCGACCGCCTTTAGGCCGACCCTGATCGTCGCCTGCCTTAGCAGCTTCTTGTTTCTCCAACTCTTTCTGGTAAACGGAGCGGTTTTTCTTACGGTCTTTCATCGCCCGTTTCTTACGCGCTTCATAGCTATTAGGGTTGGCAAAGCGTTCGGCTTTGTTCGGCCCGGTTTCATCTTCAAAAATTAACTGGTTCGCATTGCTGCGTTTTTTCTTAGAACGGCTCATTTTTGCTCCTGTTGCTCAGCTTCAGCCAGAGCAGCGGCTTCAGCTTCTAGTCGGGCAATTTCTGCCAGACGATGTTTCTCTTCCCACTCGGCAACCGTCTCGAATGTGAGACGGCCCAGTTTGCCAGAACGCATCTCGTGCAACAGCACTTCAGATGCCTTGTGCATATCAATCACGCCACCGGGACGCAGACCACCGCGTTTGCGGCCAATCTCTTCCAGCAGTTGATCAGCTCTTTCTGGCAGGGCTTTCAGTTTGTAGCGTTCCTGTGTGCGCTCTGAGTAGTCACTCAGCATGAAACCTGCGGCAAACAGTGCAACGTCTTCGTAGTCGATTGCGGTATCTTTGATCGCGCCACTGGCGGCCAAACGGTAACCGGAATCTTTGTCTTCAATTTTCGGCCAGAGTATACCCGGTGTATCGGATAACGCCATGCCGTTCTTGGACGTGAAGCGCGTCTGGCTCTTTGTGACTGCCGGTTCGTTACCCACCTTCGCAATGCGTCGACCTAACAGCGCGTTGATCATGGTGGACTTACCCACGTTGGGGATACCCATAATCATGGCACGTACCGGACGATCTGCATTGGAGCGTGACGGGGCCATCTTTTTGCACAGGTCAGGAATGCGATTGATCTGCTTCTTCTGTTCGTAGTCCAGCGCAACCGCCATGGTGTCCGGCTGCGCATTAAAGTAATCAAGCCACTCTTTCGTGCGGGCAGGATCAGCCAGATCACTTTTATTCAGAAGCTTAATAGCTGGCTTTCCCTTACGCAGGGTATCCACCAGCGGGTTTGTGCTGGACTGCGGCAAACGTGCGTCCAGAACCTCAATGATGACGTCAACTTCGTCCATCACCTTGGCAATCTCTTTCCGGGCCTTGTGCATATGCCCCGGAAACCAGTTAATACTCATTGTGCAAACCTGTACTCTGAAGGAAGCATGAAAACGTTAAGAGCGCAGATTAGGCAGGTCGCAATTTGAGGCAAAACCAAGGCTTACACAATGTAAGTGAGCATTTTGGGTCAAATTTTAACGCGGAATAATCGGGCGCAGTCGTCGCCATGCAATCTCTTAGGCGAATTTAATCGACCCATTATACCTGTGATTGCACACGGTTACCCAGTGGGATCTTGAATTACAGCTCTGAACAGGCTCTAAAAGGCGGGAAAAGCGGGGAATTAAACCAAAAAGCAGGCCTCGCGGGCCTGCTTAAACGATCAGAGCGGTTGATTAGTTATCAAAATGCTCTGCGAAGTGGCGCAGTTTATGTGCCAGCTCATCGACCTGATCCGCGGCCTTTTCCATCTCTTCCAACACTGCGGTACTCATGGCTGATTCGATCAGCAACGATAGCTCGTCAAAGTGTGCGGCACCGACAGCAGTACGTTGCTCTTCTGTCAGTTTTGCTTTGAAAGCTTCAACAATGTTCAGCGCGTGCTGGGTCTGTCTCATGGTCATGCTACTTACTCCTTTCCTTGTCTATCGGGGATCGCCCGATCAAAGTGCGCGTGGAATCAAAACGTGTTCATCGCGTTCGTGTACATCACGCGCATTGCCAACGATCAGTGGGTCTGGAGCCAACTCAATATCCGTGTTTTTGTTCGGGTACGGCAGGCTGGACAGCACGTAACGCATCGCATTCAGACGCGCACGTTTTTTGTCGTTGGATTTGATCACGGTCCACGGTGCATCAGCCGTATCGGTATAAAAGAACATGGACTCTTTGGCTTCGGTGTAGGTATCCCACTTATCCAGGGAGGCCAGATCAATCGGTGACAACTTCCATTGTTTCAGCGGATCAGTACGACGTGCCTGAAAGCGACCGAACTGTTCGTCGCGGCTCACAGAGAACCAAAACTTGAACAGACGGATACCACTGCGAACCAACATACGTTCCAGATCAGGGGTCTGGCGCATAAATTCAAGATACTCAGATGGCGTACAGAAGTTCATAACCTTTTCTACCCCGGCTCGGTTGTACCAAGAGCGGTCAAACAACACGATCTCGCCTTCCGTAGGCAGGTGCTGAATATACCGCTGGTAGTACCACTGACCGCCTTCCACTTCGGTCGGTTTTTCCAGTGCGACCACTTTTGCACCACGTGGATTCAGGTGTTCCATAAAGCGCTTGATCGTACCGCCCTTACCGGCTGCGTCACGACCTTCAAATAGAATAACAACACGCTGTCCTGTATCACGCACCCACTGCTGCATTTTGAGAAGTTCGATCTGTAACTCCTCTTTCTGCTTATCATAATTCGAGCGGGAAATTTTCTTGTCGTAGGGATAATCGTTCTCACCGTCGAGCAACGCTTCCAACGGGTGCTCGGCAGATTCGGTCGTCGCGTCAGCTACAGGATTGTTAGCTTGATTAACGACCTCGGCCACGACTTGTGGTGCGACCAGATCGGAACCAGAAGGGGTAACTTGAGGCTCTGCAGTCATTGATATCTCCTTTAATTTTCCGGTTAACTTTTCGTTTTCTTGGCTAAATTATCCTCCTGTTGTTGATGGTTAATTTTGATATAAATCAAGCGCAACCCATTGTAGTTAAACTACAAATTGAGCCATTCCCCGTACTTCGGTATGCTCATGCGTTTTTTTATTTTTTCACACCCTAGGGCACTATTATTTTTTGTACCTCCCACTAAACCTCCCTATCTTCATTCACCAACCAACGCTACACTTAGAAACCAAAATGACGACAGGCCTGATCTGGAGATCGGGCTAATAAAGTTCTGCCCGGAGAAAAAGAAGCGATGGATTCGAGCGCCCGCGGTCAGGTATTAATGGCCCGCCAACCGATCTTCGATAGCGGCCAGAAGGTCATTGCCTATGAACTGCTCTACCGCAATGATCAGGATACCGAGCAAGCAGTTTTCCGAGATGCCAGTGCGACAATTGAAGTCCTGCTGAATGCATACACCTGTATCAGTGATGCAGGCTCTGTAAAGCGCGTGCCTGCCTTTATCAATATCAGTGAAGAGATGCTGCTCAGCGGCGATTTTCCCGACCTGCCTCGTAAACAGGTCGTGATCGAGATTCCAGAAACGGTTAAGCCCTCCCCTAAGGCCATCAAAGCGATTCTTACACTGGCCCGCGACGGTTACCGCCTGGTACTGGATAACTTCACGTACAGCGAAGCCTACGACCCCCTGCTGAAAGTGGTGCAGATGGTCAAAGTGGATGTATCGCAACTGAATAACGAAGAACTCAGCAACTGCCTGTCGCGTTTACGCTTTTTTAAAGTCACACCGGTTGCGGTCAAGATTGAAAGCAGCGAAAAGCTTGTCGTTTGCAGTCAGCTCGGTTTTAAACTGTTTCAGGGGCACTTTTTAAGCCGCCCTAAACTGGTCAAAGGTAAGAAGCTGGAAGCGAATGCCGCAACCCTGATGCAGCTGGTTCAAGCGGTGAACAGTCCAAATGCGACACCTGAAGATCTGGAATCGCTGATTATTCAGGATCCTGTACTCACGTTTAAAATGCTACGCATCGTCAACTCAGCCGCGTACTCGCTGGTGCGCAGAGTTGAGTCGATAACGGATGCGGTCGTGCTTCTGGGCATGGAACAGATCCGCCGCTGGGTTACCCTGATCTCAATGACCAGTCAGGATGACAAGCCCGAAGAGCTGTGTCGCATGCTGCTGATCCGTGGGGCTATGTGTGAAGCCTTGGCCAATGCCACGAATGAGCGGAATACCGGTAGTTACTTCATGGCGGGCATGATGTCCGGCCTGCATGCACTACTCGATATTGACCAGGCCACACTGCTCGAACAGGTGCCACTGGCGACCGATATTCAGGATGCATTGCGCGATTACGCCGGGCCGATTGGAGAAACCCTAAAAGCCGTTATTGCCTATGAGACCGGCAATTGGAATGAACTGCCGCTGGACATGGATATTGATCTGTATGAAAGCGCCTATCGTCACAGTTTGCAGTGGACACAAGAATCCATGCAGGCCATGCACGATAGCTGATTACCTCAGCCCCTTGCTCTACATTGCTTCGCAGCTAAACGAAAAAAGCCGCAACAAGGGATCACCCTGTTGCGGCTTTTTTATAGCCTATCGCTTAATCTCTTAGGCGCCCGGCTGTAGATCCGGGTGAGCATCTGCAAACGCCTTCAGCTCGTTACACGCATCCGCGATACGGGCGATGGTTGGATATACGCTCATATCCACCTTAAAGCGATTCGCATTGAATACCTGAGGTACCAGCAGTACATCTGCCAGTGTAGGATCATCGCCGTGGCAGAACTTGCCCGTCTGATCTGAATCAGCCAGAGCACGTTCCAACGCTGCAAAACCCTCTTGCACCCAGTGTTGATACCACGCGGTTTTCTGTTCGTCGGTCACGCCGAATTCAGATAC
>JAGSHA010000303.1 GCA_023954795.1 Oceanospirillaceae bacterium
ATGTATTCGTTCCCGACGAAAACATCCTGCCAGGTGTAGAAGGTCTGGCCGGACCGTTTGGCTGCCTGAACAAAGCACGTTACGGCATCGCATGGGGCTCTTTGGGTGCTGCGGAATTCTGCTGGCACGCATCCCGTCAGTACACTCTTGACCGTATTCAGTTCCAGCGCCCATTGGCAGCCAACCAGCTGATCCAGAAAAAACTGGCAGACATGCAAACTGAGATCTCTCTGGGTCTTCAGGGTTGCCTGCAGATGGGTCGTCTGATGGACGAAGGACGCTGCCCGGTTGAACTGATCTCCCTGCTGAAGCGTAACAACTGTGGTAAAGCACTGGATATCGCACGTGTGTCCCGTGATATGCACGGTGGCAACGGTATCTCCGATGAGTTTGACGTGATCCGTCACGTGATGAACCTTGAAGCGGTGAACACCTATGAAGGTACGCATGACGTTCATGCGCTGATTCTGGGACGCGCACAAACAGGCATTCAGGCATTCTTCTAATGAAAACAGCACTGTCTCATATTCAGGTTCTGGATTTGAGTCGGATTCTGGCGGGCCCTTGGGCCGGCCAGATGCTGGCAGATTTTGGAGCCAACGTTATTAAAGTGGAGCGGCCCGGATCGGGGGATGATACCCGTGGCTGGGGACCTCCGTTCGTCAAAGACACCGCCGGTAACCCAACCGATGCGGCCTACTTCCACTCCGCAAACCGCGGCAAACAATCTATTGCCGTCGATATCACCTCCCCTGAAGGACAAGCCCTGATCAACCGTCTCGCTGCCAACGTTGATGTTGTGCTGGAGAACTATAAGGTCGGCGGCTTAAAGAAATACAACCTCGATTACGACAGCCTGAAGGCGATCAACCCCAAGCTGATCTACTGCTCCATTACCGGCTTTGGGCAAGACGGCCCTTATAGCAAGCGTGCAGGTTACGATTTCATGATTCAGGCCATGGGTGGCTTGATGAGTGTCACTGGCGAACCGGACGGACAACCGATGAAAGTCGGCGTGGCGCTGGCCGATGTCATGACAGGCCTATACGCCTCGAACGCCATACAAGCCGCCCTCCTCCACCGCACAGAAACCGGTGTGGGTCAGCATATCGATCTGGCACTGCTCGATGTTCAGGTCGCGACCCTTGCCAATCAGGCGATGAACTACCTCGTCGGCGGCGAACCTCCTCAGCGGCTGGGTAACGCCCATCCCAATATCGTGCCCTATGAAGCGTTCGCAACGGCTGATAGCCACGTCATTCTGGCGATTGGCAACGACGGTCAGTTTGCGAAGTTCTGCAAGCTTGCCGGTGCACCGGGACTCTCGACAGACCCTGACTTCCTCACCAACTCGCAACGGGTGAACAATCGCCACACGCTCATCCCGATTGTGCGTAAGCTGATGCAGCAACACGATACCCAGTGGTGGTTGGAAAACCTTGCCGAGCAAGGCGTACCGAGTGGTCCGATCAATACGCTGGATCAGGTATTTGAAAACGAACAGATACTCCACCGGGAGATGCAGGTACAACTGGATCACCCAGCTGCG
Source organism: Oceanospirillaceae bacterium (assembly GCA_023954795.1). GTDB lineage: Bacteria > Pseudomonadota > Gammaproteobacteria > Pseudomonadales > Balneatricaceae > Pontibacterium. The sequence goes on from JAGSHA010000303.1 coordinate 1,550, forward strand.
GGTAAAGTCCCTAGTGTGGCCAATCCGGTTAAGTTCTCTGAAACACCGATCCAATACGGGCAGGCATCACCTCAATTAGGGCAGCACACCCAGAAAGTGCTTAATGAAGTTCTCGGCATGGATGACGGAGAGATCGACAGACTACGTAGTGAAAAAGTGATCGGATAATGTTGTACCGTACCACCTAGCGCCTTCCTTCATATGAGCGGAGGCGCGACTGTTTTTCCATACAACAGCCTCCTTCCTGATCCGAATACAGACCAAGCTACAACGGCGACGGGATCATTCTGCTGTATTTTTAGCACCACACACGCAACATCACGATCCATGACTCACACCCCGCTGCATAGAACAGCACCAACACTATCCCTTAAACAATTCCAATAAAAACGTGAGATAACGATGACTGAACGCCCACTTTTCGTACTGACAGAGCAAATTGATAATCAACGCACCTGCGTGAACCACCTGCTCTTTCCCGCACACTGCGAAACCCGCTGGCATCGCCACGAGAGAGACTATGTGATTGTGCCCATGCAGGCGTGTGAACTACTCATCGATACGGGCGAAGGCGCTAAATCGGTCACGCTAAAAGCAGGAGAGTGTTACTACCGTGATGCGGGCGTGGAACACAACGTGATTAACCCGTCAGATACGGATATCACGCTGATTGAGGTGGAAATTAAGTAAGGCTGAAACATGAGCACCGTTGTCGGCTTGAGTTGTTCTCATCATTCATGCCGATACACGCACTCTTGATTACGCTGATATATGGGGCTTCGGTTTACCTATGCTACACCTCCACGCTCTATAGAGGGTATCTACTAATCGTGGGTAACTCGACAACTGGTCCTACCCACATAACGCCCACAGTAAGGTGTGCCACGTTGAACTAACCGAGCGCACTGAACTCCATACCAAAAATGCTGAGTGTAATTCATTACCTTGATTGCATTGTTAACTGCAAATTAGGTCAAGGATAAACCGCCATCAACAACGAGCGTATGCCCCACAACATAGCTTGATTCCTCTGAACACAACCACTCAATAGCATTCACAATTTCTGATGGAACTGCAAACCGCTTAATTGGAACGACACTTTCCACTTCACTGCGAATACTTGAACATTGTGCTGCTTGTCTCTCCTCCCAGCGAGGTGTCCAAGTAACACCAGGCGCAACAGCATTTACTCGAATACCATCCTTTATTGCTTCAAGCGCTACTGAATGAGTTAAGCCCTCTAAGCCATGTTTTGATGCGCTATACATCGACGCATTTGGTGTTGGACGAATGCCGTTTACCGAACTGATGTTGACGATAGCTGCACCTTTAGACATAAGTTGCAGCTCATGTTTTAGACATAGGGCATGTGACCAAAAATCACTGACTAAGGTCTTAAATAGCGAATCGACGTCTACTTCTGAAAATTTGCCAACTGAACCTAACGTCGGAGAAGCATTATTAACCGCGATGTCCAACGCACCATACGCTGATTTAATATGATAAAACAGGTTATCAACTTGGCTGTTGTCAGATAGATCAACAGGTTGGAAGTCAACACCAGAAAGCTCGGGATTAGAAAGAATAACTCCTCGCCATGTCTCGATAGAGCGAGCGCATGTAATAACTGTATAGCCTTGAGCAACAAAGGTTTTAACCGTTTCTAAACCAATACCTTTGCTACCACCTGTAACCAATACTTTTTTCATCATTGAATCCTTTCGTATGTGGTTAGTTTTATGCAGTGGTCCTACCCACAAAAAGTAGACACTTGGTTATGCGCATTTGCGCTCAAATTCTGCCGGGCTGATATAACTCAAAGCAGAGTGCCTACGTATGCGGTTATAAAATACTTCGATGTATTCGAAGATACCTGATTTAGCTTCACCGACCGAGCCATATTGCTCAGCATAGATTAATTCGACCTTCAGACGACTGAAGAAAGACTCCATCGGTGCATTATCCCAACAGTTACCTTTGCGGCTCATACTCGGCTTACAGCCATGCTTTTCCATCAGCCCTTGGTATTTATTCGAACGATACTGAACTCCTCGATCTGAATGGATGATAAGACCAGGCTCAATATCCCGCCGCTTAAAAGCCATCTTCAACGCATCCATAATCAGTTGTTCCGTCATACTCGTATCCAGCGACCAACCGACTATGCTGCGGGAATATAGATCCATCACGGTGGCCAGATAGAGCCATTGATCCTTGACCCAGATATAAGTGATATCCGTGGTCCACTTCTGATTGGGTTCCGTGGCACCAAAGCGACGACGTAATAGATTATCGGCCACACCGGTCATCGCTTCTGTATTGGGCGAGTATTTAAAGGCTTTTCCATTACGTGCCCGTATACCCCTCTGATTCAGTATCTTAGCCACGTAGTTAACAGAACAGCTAACACCCAGTGCATTCAGCTCCTTCGTTATACGCGGCGCACCGTAGCGGGCTTTATAGGTCGCAAAAGTATCCATCACTTGTTCTTCCATAAACTTACGTCGCTGTGCTTGCGGACTGACGTCACGCTTACGCCAGCGGTAATACCCCGACGCTGACACATTCAATACACGACACATCAACCGTATCGGATACTGCCCTTGATACTCTTGGATCAGGGCGTACTTCACTCCTGCTGTTTCGCGAAGTACGCAGCAGCCTTTTTTAGAAACTCGATCTCTTTCTTCAGCGCATCCCGTTCACGCTTCAATTTGCGGACGTCTTCACTCTCCGCTTTCGAATAGTCCACGCCATTCATGCTGTTGAACTGTTTCTCAGACAAGCGCTTGAACTGGCGCTTCCAGTTCGATATCTGACCGGGATGAATCCCTAACTCTTTCGCCAC
>JAGSHA010000323.1 GCA_023954795.1 Oceanospirillaceae bacterium
AAGTATCTCTTATTGAACTTGTTTTCAATTGGAAATTTTTATCGCTTTTTCAAGATAGTGTTGATATTCCTTATCAGGGACAAACGAGCCACCGGTTAACCAGGCGATATGTATACTATTTTTCAATGAGTTAGCTACATTGTGGGCGTTCAGATACTGTTTGCCCGTGCCTGTGTTAAGCATAGCCGGACCACGACAACTTATAGCTGCTGATGGCTCTACTTCGACATTTTCCAGCTTTTTTAGCTGATAAAGGTGCCGATACAGTGATTCATCGGTTGCCGTATACACACCGGAAACCTGATGACGCACTGCATCACACACCCATTGGGATGCAGTCCCTACCGCTAACCCATCGGCATCGGTATTGATCTGCAAACCCAATTCGTAGATCGGAACAGGTTCCTGTCCCGCATCACCTGCCATGCCTAATAGCATGCAGGGTGCCTGTACCGGTTCAGCGAAGAAACAATGGGCGTTCTCGCCAAACAGAGCTTTCAGGCCAAATGTGATTCCACCGGGGGCACCCCCTACGCCGGCAGGAAGATATACGAACAATGGCGTGTCCGCGTTGATCTCGATGCCTGCTGCGTCCAATTGCTGCTTTAAGCGCAAGGCAGCCACCGCATAGCCCATAAACAGGCGGGGAGAGTTTTCGTCATCCACAAAATAACTGCGTGGATCGGCGTCAGACTCGGCGCGACCTGCTGCGACGGCGGCTCCGTAATCCGCAGTGTGCTCCACCACCTTTACACCACGGTGACGCAGACGTTCTTTCTTCCACTCCTTGGCATCCGATGACATGTGCACCACAGCATTGAAGCCCAGTGCGGCACCCATGATGCCGATACTCAACCCCAGATTTCCGGTACTGCCAACCGCCATGGTGTAATCCGCAAACAGAGCGCGGCCTTCTTTTTGCGCAAGTTTCGTATAATCATCATTCGTATCGGCAAGCAAGCCTGCTTCAAGGGCGAGCTGTTCAGCAAAGCACAAGACTTCGTGGATACCGCCCCGCGCTTTGATCGAACCGGCGACAGGAAGCGCATGATCGGCTTTAAGGAAGAGTTGCCCCCCAAGAGGATTAATGGCGGTGTTGAGCGTGGGAGCAGGAAGAAGAGGGGATTCAATCAGGCCATCAGCCTCGATCAATTCGGGAAACAGGATGCTGAGTAGCGGTGCAAATCGTAATAAGCGTGCTTCTGCATCGTAGATTCCTGCGATGTCCGGAGTCTCTGGTGCGGCTTCTGCATTCAGATAGTTAGGGTTCAGCCAGACTAAAGGCTGACCGGTACTCAACAGAGATTTTTCGTCCGCAGTAATGTTCAGAGAGGTCATCGCTATTCCTGCTTTTAATGATTAGACTATTGTCTGATCAGATCAGTAATAAAACAAACGATAGTTTCTTAAAGGCTGTTTAGTTTTACTAAAGGCTGCATTTTCTACAGGTCATAGATGACAAAACTCACCTCCAGGACATTGGCTTCACTGGTTCATTTTGAAGCGTGTGGTCGACTTCTTAGCTTTTCCGATGCTGCCAAAGAGTTATCCGTGACCACCGGAGCCGTGAGCCAGCAGATTCGAAAGTTGGAAGATAAGCTGGGAATGAAGCTGTTTGAGCGTCAGCCTCGGGGTATTCTTCTGACCCCGGAAGGCAAAGAGTTATTGCTCGTGACGCAGCAATCAGTGGAAGCGATTGAAACGGTGGTAGAGATGCTGCAGAGGCGCAGCGCCGAAGATGTAGTACGTCTCAAATCCACGCCATCGTTTGTCTTTAAGTGGTTGATCCCTCATCTGCGTACATTTAACCGCAAGTTTCCGGATATCCGGGTTGAAACCTACGCCGATGCCGCGTTGTTAGATCTGGCCGGTGGCGATTTTGATCTGGCGATTGATTACAGCAATGGCGAGTATCAGGACTTTGAAGCGCAGCTGTTGATGCACGAAACCCTGTTGCCAGTGACCAGCCCCAATTACATGCCGGATGCTGATTGGAATGATCCGGCTGTCTGGCAGAAAATCTCCCTGCTGCACGATTCCATGCCCTGGCCGGACTCGCCGCGTGATGCGGAATGGCGATACTGGTTGGATCAGTGTGGATTAAACAATGTCTCCAGTACCCGGGGACATTACTTTAACCGGGCAGATATGGCGATTGCAGCGGCGGATGCGGGTCTGGGGATTGCGCTGGCGCGAGGATCGCTGGTATCCGAGGAGCTGGAATCCGGGCGCTTAATCGCTCCTTTCCCGCCGGTAGCGTCCTGTTGTGAATACTACCTGTTGGTCCCGAAAGGAACCGCAGAAGGATCAAGTGCCCGTGTTTTGAGAGACTGGTTACAGACGCTTGCTTAGCGATCCGGCACCGGCAGTTCCTGAGTCTCTTTAACCTCTTCCATCACGATATAACTCTTCGAGTTTTTTACCCCCGGCAGTGTCAGCAGCATATCGCCCAACAGCTCGCGGTATTGCGACATATCACTGATGCGTGCTTTCAGCAGGTAATCGGAATCACCCGAGACCAGATGGCACTCCTGTATATAAGGCAGCTTCTTCACCGCCTGATTGAAGAGACCAAACGCGTCCGGTGATTGATAGGAAAGGGATATTTCCACAAACACCAGCATATGATAATCCAGTGCTTCCGGATGGATGCGCGCGTAGTAGCCTTCAATGACACCATCCTTTTCCAGTCGTTTTACACGCTCCATACAGGGTGTGGTTGAGAGTCCTACACGGTCTGAAAGCTCCGTGTAGGAGATACGACCTTCCTGCTGCAAAATCCGCAAAATGTTGCGATCAATTCGGTCAAACTTTCTTTTTTTCAAAGGCTTACGCTTAGATTCCATAATATTTACTGCGCTTATTGTTTTTTATTAGATTGTTATCTGATAACTGGTCAAATACAAAGAAATATTCTGTCGATCTTATCATAGAATGGTTATATATCTCGTATAGATCAAATAATAATCAGAGGTGAATCAATGAAAGTTCTTGTGCTTGGCAGTGGCGTAATCGGTGTAACTAACGCGTGGTATTTGGCTAAAGAAGGTCACGAGGTCACTGTCGTGGACCGTCAGCCTGAAGCTGCGCTCGAAACTAGCTACGGCAATGCAGGGATGATTTCACCCGGTTATGCGATGCCTTGGGCCGCGCCTGGCGTTCCAATCAAAGCCATGAAATGGATGATGCAGGATCTGGCCCCGCTCGCGATCCAGCCAAAGCTCGACAGTAGCATGTACATCTGGATGAGCAAAATGCTGCGTAACTGTAGCGAAGCGGCCTACGCTGTGAATAAAGAGCGTATGTTGCGTATTGCTGAATACAGCCGCGACTGCTTTGTTGATCTGCGCAAAGAAATTGACATTGATTACGAACAGCGTACCGGTGGTACGTTGCAGCTATTCCGTACCCAGAAGCAGCTGGACAGTGCTGCCAAAGATATGGCGATCCTGAAAGAGTGCGATGTGCCATTTGAAGCACTGGATACCGCAGGGTGTGTGAATGCAGAGCCTGCACTGGCGTACGTGAACGAAAAGATTGTGGGTGGTTTACGCCTGCCGGGTGATGAAACCGGTGATTGCTTCAAGTTTACCCAGTCTCTGGCAAAAGAGTGTGAAGCACTGGGTGTGAAGTTTATGTTTAACACCAGCGTTGATGCGCTCGACGTTGAAAAAGGTGACGTGACCGGCGTTCACACCTCTGCCGGTTTACTGACGGCTGACAAGTATGTGGTTGCGATGGGTAGTTACAGCCCGTTGCTGCTGGCGCAGATCGGCATCAAAGTGCCGGTATACCCAATCAAAGGTTACTCCCTGACGCTGCCGATTGTTGATGAAAGCCGCGCACCGGTATCTACCGTGATGGATGAAACCTATAAAGTCGCTGTGACCCGCTTTGATGACCGTATCCGCGTAGGCGGTACCGCAGAAATTACCGGTTACGATCTGGGCTTGCCAGAGAAGCGCCGTGCCAGCGTTGATCACGTGGTGGACGATCTGTTCCACGGCGGTGGTGATCTCTCCAAAGCAGAATTCTGGAGCGGCCTGCGTCCAATGACGCCGGACAGTGTGCCAGTACTGGGTGAAACCAAGTACAAGAGCCTGTTCCTCAACACCGGCCACGGTACATTGGGCTGGACCATGTCTTTGGGCAGCAGCCGTTATGTTGCCGATCTGATGTGTGGTCGTGAACCGCATATCAGCACAGCAGGCCT
>JAGSHA010000211.1 GCA_023954795.1 Oceanospirillaceae bacterium
ATCTGTTCACGGGTCGTGTTTTGGCTCTCGTCGAGGATCACAAACGAGTTGTTCAGTGTCCGGCCGCGCATGTACGCCAGCGGAGCGACTTCGATCACGTTTTTTTCGATCAGCTTGCTGACCTTCTCAAAACCGACCATTTCGTACAGTGCGTCGTAAAGCGGGCGTAGATAAGGATCAACTTTCTGGGTCAGGTCGCCGGGTAAAAAGCCCAGCTTCTCGCCGGCTTCTACCGCCGGTCGTACCAGCAGAATGCGTTCTACCTCTTCCCGTTCCATTGCTTCAACCGCACAAGCAACGGCAAGGTAGGTTTTACCGGTGCCTGCCGGGCCGATACCGAAGTTGATGTCATGCTGCTGGATGGAGCGAACATAGAGCTGCTGGTTCGGACCACGAGGACGGATCAGCGCCTTTTTGGTCCGGATACTGACCTCTTTATCTTCATCAGCCAATTCCTGCTGCTTTTGCTCGACGCCGGATTGTTGCAGATACAGGTGTACCTGGTCCGGGGTCAGCAACGTGCCTTGTTTGGCTTCGTCATAGAGATCTTCGAGCATTTCAGAGACGATACGGATCACGTCCATATCGCCTACCAGCTGAAAATTATTGCCGCGATTGCGGATTTCGATGTCGAGACGTTGCTCAATCATCTTGAGGTGTTCATCAAGCTGACCGCATAGATTGGCCAGAAACTCTGGATTATCCGGTTCCAGTGCCAGCTTGATTGAAGGTACTGTGTTCAAATTATCTCCTGAATACAGTGAAGGTTACTGTATTTGATCCAGTTCTGAGCCAACCAGTTCCCCTAACAGGGAATTGGCGTAGGCCTTATCGATCAGTACATCGGCGAAATGCCCGATCAGATCCGGGTTATCACAACGGAAGTTGACCACCCGGTTGTTCTCTGTACGACCGGACAACATGCCCGGATCTTTCTTGGAATAACCGTTGACCAGAATGCGTTCGGTGTTGCCGACCATACGTCGGCTGATTGCCATTGCCTGCTGAGTGATGCGATCCTGCAGGATCTTCAGGCGCTGCTTTTTGGTTTCTTCGTCGATATTATCTGGCAGGTCAGACGCGGGTGTGCCTGGGCGACGACTGTAGATAAAGCTGTAAGAGTTGTCGAAACCGATGTCAGAGATCAGGTTCATAGTGGCTTCGAAATCTGCATCGCTTTCGTTCGGGAAGCCGATAATGAAATCAGATGAGATGCAGATATCCGGGCGTACCTTGCGCAGCTTACGGATCTTGGATTTGTATTCCAGCGAGGTATGGCCGCGTTTCATCGCCATCAGGATGCCATCGGAGCCACTTTGTACCGGCAGATGGAGGAAGTTCACCAGCTCAGGGACATCGCCGTAGGCTTCGATCAGACTATCCGTAAACTCGACCGGGTGAGAGGTGGTGAAACGTATACGGTCAATGCCATCAACAGCGGCAACGCAGCGGATCAGTTCAGCCAGATCAGCGATATCACCGTCGTGGGTATCACCCCGGTAAGCATTGACGTTCTGGCCAAGCAGATTGATCTCACGAACCCCTTGCTCGGCCAGCTCTACACACTCGGTAATCACATCGTCCAGTGGACGGCTGACCTCTTCACCACGGGTGTAAGGTACCACGCAAAACGTACAATATTTGGAGCAGCCTTCCATGACGGACACAAAGGCTTCCGCGCCTTCAACTTTGGGCGCGGGCAGGTGATCGAACTTTTCGATCTCCGGGAAAGACACGTCAACAATGCCTACGCCGCCAGCATCGGTGACGTCGATCATTTCAGGCAGGCGGTGCAGGGTCTGCGGCCCAAAAATCATATCGACATAGGGTGCACGTTTGAGGATGGCATCCCCTTCCTGGCTGGCAACACAACCGCCGACGCCTATTTTTAGCTCGGGGTTGGCGGCTTTCATCTTGCGCCAGCGTCCGAGCTGGTGGAATACCTTTTCCTGCGCCTTTTCTCGAATCGAACAGGTGTTCAGAAGCAGGACATCTGCTTCGTCCTGATTATCTGTCAGTTCAAGGGCATGGCTCTCACCAAGCAGATCCGCCATACGGGCAGAATCGTACTCGTTCATCTGGCAACCATGGGTTTTGATAAACAGCTTCTTCGCCATTACTCACCTGTGTTTCGTTCGAGATTATTCATCGACTTGCCATTGAAGGACAGCCGGCGCATTGAGGACCGCGCATTATACTGGATGGGCTTTAAACTGCCTAGCGTCTGTTTGTTTAAAAAATAACCAGATCATTCGCGTGGATTAAACTTGCAAATGGATTGTGATAGCCCCATCTATAAGGTCTGGTGAGTGATCAATTTGGTTCAGGTAAAAGAGAAGATCAATGGCAAGTGATGACCGTATCTATCGGGTGATTTTTATTAATCAGGATCAGGTGTACGAGCTGTACGCGAAGCACGTGTATCAGAGTGATTTGTGGGGGTTTCTGCAGATAGAGGAGTTCGTGTTTGGCAGTCGCTCCGAGTTGCTGGTTGATCCCGGTGAGGAGAAACTCAAACAGCAGTTTGCGGATGTGAAATCGTCATACATTCCTATGCAGTCGGTGGTTCGAATCGATGAAGTCACTAGTGAAGGGGTGGCTAAAGTGTCAGATGCAAAAGGTACCGTGGCGACGTTTCCGATGCCGGTGCCTCCGAAGTCTTAGACAACGGGGGCATGCGTTGGCGCAGGCCTTTTTAGCCTGCGCGGACAGTCACCTGTTAAGGCTGATCAGATAGCGTCTGCGGTTTGTAGCTGATAGCTGTCGAAACGTAGCATCTTATTACGCGTGATAATCGAGCGCAGACGCTGTACGTATTCGTCGCCGATCTCACTGTAATAATTCAGATATTTGATCAGTTCCAAGGCGTCCTGTGTTTGAGTGCGGGCTTTGCGAAATTCCCGATAAGGTCCGCCGCGGGCAATGGTCACAAAGTAGTCATCCACGGCTTCGATCAGTGAGCTGTAACGTTTAACGTAGATTGGCTTCCCTTCGCGGGTTTGACTGGCGCGCATACGGGGTTCTTTAGCGTTAAACGACCAGACCCCAAATATGTTATTTCCTTCGAGGAAGAAGCGGGATGTGCCCCAACCCGTTTCCAGTGCGGCTTGCGCCAGAATAATACTGGTCGGGTGGTCCGCCAGTTTGCTCTTAAGCTGGGTTGAATCTTTGGCTTTGTATAGCTTGAACTGTTTCTGCAGCCACGCCTGTGCCGCGGCGTCTGGAGTTGGCATGGCACTGATTTCGGCCAGTTTGATACGTTTGGCCTGCAAGCGCTGTTTGCTGATCAATACGGCAGGCAGAATCATATCGAAGAATTTCTGCTTCTTGGTGCTGACCTCCAACGCCGCCAGTGTGCTGACTCGCGTATAAGCCACAGGTTTGATCAGGGGAGGCGTCAGTGCTTCGATATCATCCGGGCTGTGGATCGGTTTGTAGGTAATGGTCAGCGCAGGCTGCGAGCCGATCTTCTGATCAGTTGAGGATTGCTGCTCGGCATCATCGTTAACAGGTGCTAACCGGGTAAGAGATAGTGTGATCAGCAACAGTACGGCTAGGGTGGCAATCGTTGCCTTAACGGGTAAATGCATCCTGATGAGCCCCTCGAATACTGAAAAAGTGGCCGCAGTCTACAGGGGGATTGCGTTTATATCCAGTGAACGTCTTTCAACGTGGGGGAAAAGTGCTTAATTGTGCAATATCTTATAGGTTGGCTTGTGTTTCCGGGTTGTTCTCGGATGTGAAATCAATCAGGTCGGGGAAAAACGTCAGAAATCCCTCGTCCAGCTCACTGTAATGTCGCTCAACTTCTACAATAGCCCCGCCAAAACGGTTCTGAAAACGGATGCGTTCGGCAATGCGGTCGAGGGCAAACCCTACCTGTTCGAGGTCGCTATAGCTGCGAATCCAGTCACCCTCGATCATGCGTTTAACGACGCGCTGCATATGGGCGGGCATGAGTGGATAGCCCTGTTCCAGATCGTTGTATGCAGATGCCAGAAAGTGATCCAGAGAGCGATCACTAAATGTGTGCCAGTGCCGGATAAGAAAGTGATCAAATACCACATCAAGTACGATCCCTGAATAACGCCGACGCTGAGGGGAAAAAAGTGCTTTCAGTTGGCGTACATCAGGATGACTATCAGTGTAATGATCTATTGCACGGTGATTCCTTAAGCCTCTGTGGATCCCATCGGGTAATACTTCAGTATCGAGTCCGCGGGCGAAATCGCCTAGCAGGTTGCCAACGCGGGAAGGAATAGTCGCCTGTGCAAAGTAGAGGTGGGCAAGGTAATTCAATGGGCTGACGGTGGCCTTTCTATTGGGTTCGAGTGTTGATTTTGTTGGGTATTACGCTGTTTTACTGTAGCTGAATATGATCAGAACCGGTAGGGCGAACAACAGGCGATGATCGGCACGGAATAAAGCCTTTTTCTTTATCCCCTATGGGAATTGCGGTTAAATAAGTGCCTCTAAAGCACTCCTTCAGAAATCGCGATCTGGGATGAGTGTAAAGACAAGGGCTGTCAGGAATCACCGATGAAAATATCCATTGTTGCGCCGTTTCACAATGAAGAAGAAAACGTTGATGAGTTCTTTAACCGGGTGTTGCCGATAATAAGGGCTGAGAGTGATTCCATTGAGGTGGTGTGTGTCAATGACGGCAGTACTGATACGACCCTTACCCAGCTGCGCCGCTGGCGGGAAAAGGAACCGGTTATACGTGTTGTCAATCTGTCGCGAAACTTTGGTAAAGAAAACGCGTTGACCGCGGGATTAGACCACGCAACGGGTGATGTGATTATCCCGATGGACAGTGATTTACAGGATCCGCCTGAACTGATCCCGCAGATGATTGAAAAATGGCGGGAAGGGTATGACGTGGTGTATGCCCGGCGTACGGTACGCAATACCGATACCCTGGCAAAACGCATGACGGCTGTGTGGTATTACCGGCTGTTTAACTCCATTGCCGATCGTCCAATCCCGGATAATACCGGTGATTTTCGCCTGATGGATAAAAAGGTCCTGGATGAAGTTAAGAAGCTGGGCGAAAGTGCACGCTTCATGAAAGGCTTGTTCTCATGGGTCGGTTTTCGCTGCACTGCCGTGGAGTATGAGCGACCCCCCCGTCATGATGGCAAGGAAAGCCTGAACTTTCGCAATCTCTGGCGTTTAGCGTTGGACGGTATAACCGCTTTTTCCACCGTGCCGCTGAAAATCTGGAGTTATATCGGAATGGGTGTGGCGGGGATCGCATTCCTGTATGGCTTAGTGATTATCTTCAAAACGCTGATTTTAGGCATTGATGTTCCGGGTTATGCCTCGATTATGGTGATCGTGCTCTTTCTGGGTGGAGTGCAATTGTTGTCGTTGGGTGTCATCGGAGAGTACGTCGGGCGCATCTATCTGGAAGTCAAAAAACGCCCCCACTATATCGTTGATCCGGAAGACGAGCAGGGATCGAGACGTTAATGCTATTTCGTTTTGAGATTGCCCGATTCGGGTTGGTCGGTATCGCTGCAACCTTGGTTCATGCCGCTATTCTATCGCTGCTGATTGAGTGGTTCGCGTTGCCGGTTCAGCTGGCCAATATCAGCGCGTTTGTCGTAGCATTTTTAGTGAGTTATCTGGGGCACCATCGTTGGACGTTTGCGTCCGATGCCGGTCATAAGGAAGCGGCCAGCAAGTTTCTGCTGACCGCCATTATCGGATTTATTGCGAATGTGATGATCATGGAGCTGGTGGTTGTTCAGCTCGGGTATCACTACCTGATCGGTTTTTTATGTGTGGTGTTTTCTGTACCGCCTGCAACATACGTGATCAGCCGTCTTTGGATTTTCTGAACTTATTGGGTATCAGCGGTTTTTGAGCCGGCAGGTGGAATAATCGCCCAGCCGATCTGTACAGGTTCCTTCGTGGTATTCATATGCCAGCTGTACTGAAGGGGTTGCTGCACTTCTGCGTGTGGATAACGTCTGAGTAGCGTTTCATACTGCGCCATCTCACCATCCATACTCTCGTTCCATACAA
>JAGSHA010000399.1 GCA_023954795.1 Oceanospirillaceae bacterium
ACCCGCACTGGCGCAGGCCGATGTTGGCTTTGCCATTGGCAGTGGCACTGACGTGGCCATCGAAAGTGCCGATATCACCCTGATGCGGGCATCGCTGCATGGATTGGCGGATGCTGTTACGGTCAGTCGTGCAACGTTGAAAAATATCAGGCAAAACCTGTTTGGTGCGTTTATCTATAATGTGGCAGGTATCCCAATTGCTGCTGGGATACTCTATCCGTTGACAGGACTGCTGCTCAATCCAGTCATCGCGGGTGCGGCAATGGCCTGCTCATCGGTGACCGTTGTGACTAACGCGAACCGTCTGCGCTTATTAAAACTGGGGCAGAGGCAATCCTGAGGAGCTAGATATGATGTGGATAAATCTTTTAGGACTGGTGGTGATTGCGCTGATCGTGTGGTGGTTCTGGCTATATACACCGGATCAGCATTGAATACAGATTGAAGCTGAGAGCCTATAAATAGGTGGTGCCACGCACCGCTTTAAGCGCCCAGCCGCGGGAAGGCTAACCGGTATTTTGAATAAACATAACGGAGCCACTCGTATTTGATTTTTAAGTGAATTTGGGTAATTCTGACATCAATTATTCATGCCTTTGCATACGTTCTATCTGACCTTATGAAACTGTCCAAACCGATTCTACTGGTACTGACGCTGCTCCTTTGTTGGGGACAGCTGAGCTATGCCGTAGGGCCGGGACCGATGATCGAACCAGGCAGTGCGACGATGCAGCATATGGAGTGTGAAGATGCATGTAGCGCGATGTTTGAGGCATGTGACGACATGCAGTGTTCGGTGGAACATGGTTGCTCAGGCAGCGGTGTCGTGTTCTTGCCCGCAGATGGATTTCTCTTTCTTCCCGCGGTGGCAGCGGTTTCTTTGCGCAGTATAAAAACCTACGCGTATCATCGCAGTGTACCTATCGAACACCCTCCACGGGTTATCGCCCAAACCTGATCATCGGCCTTGTCACGACCGATTCTGATCAAAAGCCCCTTTGAATCTAAACTCTTTTCAACTGAGGAGCGCAGCGCGTGAATATCTCACAAGCAGCGAAACTGTCAGGCCTGAGCAGCAAAACCATCCGTTTCTACGAGCAGCAAGGCATTATTGGTGCTGCCAATCGTGCTGATAACGGCTATCGAGTGTATAGCGAACAGCAGTTGGAGCAGCTTCGCTTTATTAAACGTGCGCGTGATCTGGGGTTCTCACTGGGGCAGAGTCGAGAGTTATTGGAGCTGTTGCACAATCCGCAGCGGCGCAGTGCTGAGGTGAAAACACGGGTGTTGGATCATGTTGAGCAGATTAACCAGCAGTTGCTGCAGTTAACGCAAATGCGAGATCAGTTACTGGCCCTGTCGGATCAATGTCGAGGGGATGATAGCGCTGAGTGCCCAATCCTGGATGCGTTGAATAGCGACCGTTCGGATAAATAAATCAATGTATGAGTGTGTCACGCGGGGTTTGATCCTGTATGCCCCGATGTGAATATTGTGGAGATTGTGATGAAAAAATTACTTATAGCGGTGTTATTTTTGGTATTTCCTAGCCTGAATGTGATGGCCGGAGACCCGGTATGGCTGGAAGGTAAATCGGATGACCGGTACGAGATTACCGTATATCGCAGTGAAACCTGTGGGTGTTGTAAGGGGTGGATTTCACACCTGAAGGATCACAATTTTGATGTGAAAGACGTAGTCGTAGCTGATGTGAATCCACATAAGCAACGTTTGGGGGTGCCACCGCAAGGGGCTTCCTGTCACACGGCTGAAGTGAACGGAAAAGTAATCGAAGGTCATGTCCCTGCGCAGGATATAAAACGGTTGCTGAGTCAGAAGAGCAATGTACGTTTGCTAACCGTACCGGGTATGCCATCGGGTGGTCCGGGGATGGATATGCCGGGGGCGGCTAAACAACCGTTCAAGGTCTATTCGGTGACCACTGAAAACCAGGTAGAGGTTTATCAGAGCTATAGCGATTACTGAGCTTCGGCGGAGCTTGTAAGGAGGTGCGTATATGCCTCCTTGTCACCAACTACTGATAGTTCGGGTGTCCCGCTAGGTTTTGATTTAAGGTACAAGTAGTAACTTGCCGATAAATTTCTTCTCCATGAATACCTGCTGTGCAGCGCCGATATCTTTCAGCGCAAATACTTTGGAGACCAACGGCTTAACTTCACCGCGTTCGATGTAACTGATCAGGTTTTCAAAGACGTGACGTGGCTGATACGTGCAGCCAAAGAAGCTCAAATCCTTCAGGTACAGTGTTCTGACATCCATATCGACGATAGGGCCTGCAATCGCTCCGGCGACTGTGTAACGACCACCCCGGCGTAGCAGATCCGGCAGTTCGGGCCACTGGGGGCCTGCCACCAGATCAATCACAACGTCTACTGAGCCGCATCCCAACGTATCGATCAGGGAGTCCCCCCGACTGATGACCTGATCTGCACCAATCGCTTTGATCTGTTCCATCTTATTTGAGCTGCAAACCGCAATGACCGTCGCCTGACGTCGTTTGACCAGTTGGATCGCGGCTGAACCCACGCCACCTGACGCGCCGGTAATGAGCACAGTTTCTCCGGCGTGGACATTGACCCGGTCGATCATATTCTCAGCCGTAGAATATGCACATGGGAAAGAAGCGAGTTCGGTATCCGTGAGTGTGCTGTTTATGGAAAATGCTTCACTATCACGTACCGTGGCATATTGGCTGAAGCCGCCATTATATTCAGACCCGAAGGTTATGCAGCCGTACTTGTCACCTGTTGGGTGGCTTTGCATTGGTCGCACTAAGACCCGTTCGCCAATGCGGTTGAGGTTAACGTCGCTACCAACCGCGATGATTTCACCGCAGCAGTCTGCGCCTTGAATGCGGGGGAAAGTTAAAGGGACGCCGGACCAGCTGGCATCATCATTGTTGGCTGACTCGAAACCTGTAGAAGCCCCGGTATTGGTATCGCTGGTCACTCCTTTGGAGTACCAATCAATCCGCGTATTGATGTCCGTATTATTGACCGCACTGGCACCCACGCGGATCAGTACTTCATTGTTTGCAGGGGTAGGTACAAGCAGGTCTGTTTTGTATTCGAGTTTATCCAGACCGCCGTGTCCGGTCAGGATGATACCGCTCATCCGGTAGGTGTCAGGTGTGTCACTCATAGCCATTTCCACAGTCTTCTATTTCGGTAAAGTATCGATTTTTACATTTAGGGTGCATGCGAGGATTGCCTTGCCTAATACCTTAAAAAACACATAGAGTTCAGGCAAACGAGTATTTCTAAATGACTGATTCAGTTTTGTTGAACTGGCTGGTATCAGTTTGAACGGAGGTCATGATGGAGCCGATGTTAGATCTTGATCTATTGCGCACTTTTGTCATGGTGTCGCGCACGGGCGAGTTAAAAAAGGCCGCGCAGAAAGTACATCGTTCGCAGGGTGCTGTCAGCATGCAGATGAAACGACTCGAAG
>JAGSHA010000179.1 GCA_023954795.1 Oceanospirillaceae bacterium
CATCACGATCAGCTTGGATGGCTGGTCGCTACCGTGCCCGACTGACAGTAGGCAGTGCATGCCCAGCTGGGCCATTTCATCTTCGTCGAGGATGCTGACTTCCAGTGCATCGTGCTCTTCGCCCAGCGCCAATGCCTGTTCGGCCAGATAGGTTGGGGTGCAGATATTGCCTGGCAGGTTACCCAGTTCACGGGCCGTACTGATGCCATTCACCAGCGCAACGCCGTCCAGTACCGCATATTCACCCAGCTCGGAATCGTCCTCGCTGAGCAGAACAGCGATCTTGTCCAGTGACACCGGGTCGGCTTTTTTGCTTTTGGTTTCGTCGTAGATGTACAGCTCGGAACCCGCCCATTCGATCAGGTGACGGATCTGACGGTACTGGTCTTCATCCTTGCTGCCGAGACCGTCCAGTGCAAAGACGGCACTTTGTGCGCGTATACCCTTAATGGCGGCCATCGCAGATTTGACGATCTTGCGGTAATTGCGGTCGTTACGCTCTTCGCTTTTACCCAGACCGATCAACAGTACACGGCGCGCAGTCACGCCCGGTACTTTTTGCAGCAACAGTGTTTCTGCTGTTTTGCCCTGAATATCGCCGCCACCGACGATATCAGCGATGTAACCCTGTGCGGCTTTGTCCAGCGCGCTGGCGGACGGTGACAGCTGACCATCGGCTTCAATACCTACGACCAGACATTCAGTTTCACAGGTGGCGACATCGCCGTTAACAATTTCAAAATCCATGCTGACTCCAAACAAAAGACGGCTGCTTTACTCTCTGTATACAGTGATTCGGTGTTGAATTATCTCGGGAAATACTCACTTACTCTCGATAAGTTGAGTACTCTCGGGAAAAATTGCCCTGTCTTCGGACGTCCTTCGCTTATTGCAGGGGTCTGAGCAAGACATTGTGTACAGATTAAAGGATAATTATCGGTCCACTATAAACCATTTTCAGTTCGTAACAGAGTAGCGGATGTGATCGTTTTTCGATATTTGGCACGGGAAGTGTTGTACAGCATGGTCGCCGTGACCGGTGTTTTATTGCTGATTTTGGTCAGCGGTCGTTTTATTAAGTATCTCTCTGAAGCAGCTTCCGGTGATCTCTCTGCGGACGTTCTTTTTGAAATCATGGCGTATCGAATTCCGGGTTTTCTGGAGTTGATCCTGCCGTTAGGTCTGTTTCTCGGCATATTACTTGGCTACGGCCGTCTCTATCTGGAAAGTGAGATGGTGGTGCTGAAGGCATGCGGGATCAGTCAGAAGAGACTGGTGGGGTATGCCATGGGACCGGCGTTGTTAGCGGCCGGTATAGTGGCGCTGCTGAGTCTTTGGATTTCACCGATGGGGGCGGATGCCACCGTTAGGATTTTTGACGAACAGAAGTCGCGCAGTCAGTTGGAAAGTTTGACGGTGGGACGTTTTCAAACTCATACCGGACAGCAGAGTCGCGTTTCCTATACGGATAAGGTCGGGGATGACGGTACGTTAGGCCGCATGTTTTTGATGGAATATTCCTCCAAAGGTCTGCCGGTTGTTGTGGTGGCCGAGTCGGGTGAAAAGAGTAGCGCCGTTGAAAGTGGTCAGCAGTTTCTGGTGCTGAAAAACGGTGTGCGTTATGAAGGGCGTCCCGGTCAGGCTGCGTATACGGAAACCCGCTTTAGAGAATACGGGGTACGCCTGAAACCCCCGGTGATTGTTTCCGGTATTACCAAAGCATCGGCGAAACCAACCGCTGAATTGATGCAGTCCACCAACCCGGTGGATCAGGCGCAGCTGCACTGGCGTTTTTCACTGCCCATCCTGGCGCTGGTTGTGACGTTGCTTGCCGTGCCGCTGAGTCAGGTGAATCCGCGTCAGGGACGTTATGCCAAAATGTTACCGTCTATTATCTTATATCTGCTTTATCTGATGATTCTCAGTACCGCACGTAGTCAGGTAGAAGATGGCAAAGTGGGTGTGGAAGCGCTCTATGGCGTCCATCTCGTATTCCTCTCTATCGCTTTGAACTTGCTGTTTGTCGGGCGTTTCTGGAGCAATCTGTTTAATCGTCTACCCTCACTTCGACGGTCACGCAGAAGGGGTGCAGTATGATGAATCGTATCGATCGGTATATTACGCGTCATGTACTGGGTGCGATCTTTATCGTGATGTTGGTGATTGTCGGTCTGGATCTGCTGTTTACTCTGGTTGATCAGCTGCCGGATCTGACGCCCAGCTATCAGTTTAAAGATGCGCTTTACTATGTTGCGATGACCGGTCCACGCCGGTTGTATGAACATATCCCGCTGTGCAGCCTGATCGGCTGCTTACTGGGTTTGGGGACCTTGGCGACGACGTCGGAACTGACGGTCATGCGCGCGGCGGGTGTTTCTACATTTCGCATTATTACGGCGGTGATGAAGCCTGTACTGGTGGTGATTATGGGTGCGTTACTGTTGGGTGAATTTGTGGTCCCGAAGTCTGAGCAGGAAGCGCAGAGCTATCGGACGATTACCATTGCTGGCGGGCGCGTGGGGTCTACCAGTCTCGGACAGGGTTTATGGCATCGTGAAGGACGTACCTTCCTGCATGTGGAAACAATCTCCCTGAAAGGTGAGGTGCACGGTGTGACCCGATACCAGTTTGATGAAAACTGGGCGCTGTCCAACTCCAGTGTGGCCAGCACCGGGACATTTACCGGTGATGGTTGGTTGCTGAACAATGTGGTCGAAACCCAGTTTTTGGGCGAAAGCACCCAGATTGAGCAGCGCCCGACTGAACAGTGGATATCGGGTATGACACCGTCGCTGTTGTCCACACTGATCATGGAGCCGAGCAACTTGTCGATTACCGGCCTGTATACCTACAGTAACTATCTGGGGGAGCAGGGGTTGTCGGCGGCTGATTACGAGGTGGCGTTCTGGGGTAAAGTCTTACAGCCTCTGTCGATCATGGGGCTGGTGCTGGTCGCTGTATCCTTTATCTTCGGGCCTTTACGCAGTGTGACCGTAGGGCAGCGTTTGATTGCCGGAGTGATTGTCGGGCTGGTCTTTAAACTGATGCAGGATCTGTTGGGGCCTGCGAGCACGGTATATGGGCTCGCACCTATTCTGGGTGTCACCGTACCGATCGCTTTAAGCTTCCTGATCGGATGGCGCTTGTTACGACGCGCGGGATAGCGGCATATTCTGCACATAAAAAAGGCGACGCGGGTGGTTATCCGCGTCGCCTTTTTTGTACGTATCGGTTTGTTTACGTTTTCTTCGCTTTAGCTTTTGTTTTCTTACTTGGCTTAGGGAGTTCGACAACGCAGGTTTTCGACGCCAGGTCATGCCACGCCATTTTCTCTTTGTTGAAAAACATCCATAGATATCCCAAACCTGCCGGAGCGATGGAGATGCCCGCCACGATGAAGCGAATCAGCGCCTGGGTCAGCGTCAGGTGTTCACCTTCTGGTGTTTGTACACGTAGACGCCAAGCTAACATGCCCAGGGTTTGACCATTGCGTGTCCAGAAGAACGCAAAGAAGCAAAAAGTAATAATGAACAGCAGGGAGTGAAACACCGGGCTGGTCTGAGCTTCGCCATGATTGATGGCGACCGCGACAAAGCCGATTATCATCCATAGCGCGACAACAATCATAAAATCATACAACAGCGCTCCCAGTCGTTTAAACGGGGAAGCGGTTTTAACCTGATCGAAAGTTTCTGGAAAGCGGCGTTGCATAGTGTTTATCCGATGGTTCAGTCCTGTGAGCCGGGCATTTTATCAGGGCGCAGAACGAATAAGTAGAGATCCGGGAGAAGAGCACCCGGAAAGGGAAGGCCTCTTTCCGGGTGTGGTCGTACTGTTAGCAAGAACTGCGCGCGCTGGTCTCATTGGGCAGGGCGAACAGAGGACGCAGATACGTACCCAGCAGGCTGCCAATAAACGCTGCAACCAGCCATAACCAGCCGTGCAGGCTGCCAGATACTATGCCGCCAAAGTAGGCGCCGATATTGCAGCCAAATGCGATGGTGGCACCGTAACCCAGCATCAATCCACCCAGAATAGCCGCCAGCCAGTGTTGCCATGGTAGGCGCCACTGGAGTGAGAACTTACCTGCCAGCGAGGCGGCCATCAAAGCGCCCAGTACGACGCCAATATTGATGACAGAGAAGGCATCGTACTGCAGCGGTTCGCCAAGTGCGGTTTCTCGACTCGGTTGCAGCCAATATGTCCAGAAATCCAGTTCCAGTTCAAGCTCCAATAACATCGCCAGCTTAGCGCCCCACAGTGGGTAAGCCACAGCAACAGCCCAGGGGTTGCCGATCATCGCCAGCGTCACAAAGTTCAGCAACGCCAGTGCAACCGCTCCCCAAATAAAAGGCCAGGGTCCTGAGATTAGACGTTGCGCCAAATGCCGGTCACTGCCCGCATCGTCTTTTTCAACATTGCCGTGGTAGCGTTTTTCCAGCCAGATCGTGAAGGCGGCGATGCCCGCAAAGAGCGCCAGGTTGGCAATAATCGCCATGACGACGCCGAGATCATCGACCAGCGAGACCGGAGCAATCTGTGGCAATCCGGTCCACCACTCATAGTCTTTGGTGGCCCAGAGTGCACCTGCAGTGAATCCGATCATGCTTGGAATGGCACGTAGCTGACCACCGCCGACATGGTAGAGATTGCCTGATGCACAGCCATTACCCAGCTGCATGCCAATCCCGAAGATGAAGGCACCCACCAGTACAGACCAGCCCAGTGGACGTATAAAGCCGCGCACCTCGGTGCCAAAGAGTTCGCCGGCACTTAATGCCGGGAAGAATAAGCAGACACCCACGGCCAGCATCAGCATTTGCGCCCGCAAACCTTTGCCACGCCGGTTGATAATGAAGTTGCGCCATGCGGTCGTGAAGCCAAATGCCGCATGGTACAGCGTTATACCCAGCAGAGTACCGACCAGAAGCAGCAGGGCCTGTTTTTCACTGACCTCTTGTTGCAGCCATAGCAATCCTCCGCCCAGCAGGGCAAAAGAAAAGATCAGAATAAGTTTTGATTCGATTGATTTTACGGCTGAAGTATCAGTAACGGCTGTGTTCACACTGCTCATCTGTTTTTTCGCATAGAACTGGAATGATTATTAAAATAGAGGGGCATTCTATCACAGTGGATCAGGTGGTGATAATTTGACCAATGCCGCATGGCAGAAATATTGAGGCGGGATTGAAGCCACAGTTCCCGAGTGAGAACTGTGGCGGGTAAGCACTAAAGTGATGGTGCTTATTTGTAAGGTGCTACGTACTGCTGGTAGTAACTGTCAGACAACTCTTTTGCGGCTTCCATCTGGCTGTCATTTAGCTTCATCACCAGTCGGCGTTCGATCGCTTGCGCGGTATCGTTACCTAGCTGTGCAGCATTATGCATCCAGGCATAGGCGGTGATGTTGTTGTCGCGGGTTTTGTCAGTACCATGATCATTGGAGTACAGCGTACCCAGGAAGAACATAGCATCGGTGTGGCCCTGTTTGGCGGCTTTACGGTACCAGCGTTCTGCTTCAGAGAAGTTTTGCTCGACACCGGTGCCAAAGTTGTATGCGCGACCAATGTTATGCTGCGCGGATACCAAGCCTGTTTCAGCGGCTTTGGTGTACCAGTTGAATGCTTCGACTGGATTGCGGCTCAGGCCATATCCGAATTCGTTCATCACACCCAGGCGGTTCATGGCTGATGCATCACCTGCTTCAGCTGCGGGCACAACGGTTTTCAGTTCAACCTGAAACTCTTCGTTTTTAAGCGCGCGCAGGCTGTTCACACTATCCAGATGACCTATATTGGCACCGCGGGTATAAAAACGCTTCGCTTTTTCTACGTCTTTTTCTACGCCCCATCCATTTTCATACATCTGGCCCAGCATGTTGGTTGCGTCTGGGTCGCCATCCTTCGCCAGAGGCTCCAGTTCCTCAAGCGCTGCACTGTAATTCTGGCTGTCAAAAGCACGTGCGCCTTTGCCCAGATCGGCTGCAAGAAGAGCTGGAGTGTTTAAACTAAGCAGCAGTGCCGCTGCAAGAAGCGTTTTTTTGTTCATCGAAACGTCGCCCATAGCTAGTTTGGGATCGAAAATTTGGCGCCTATTATAACGGCGTCAGCCCTGATGAGAAAATGAACAGGCTCAACCGCAAAAATTATCAATCTGTGCACTTTATGCGGTGACGCTGTTTTAGTGGGTTCTAATATTGCGGCGATTCTACCGCAAATGCACAAAAATAGGCAGTCATCTGCCCGCTATGGTAGCGGATTACTCAGATTTTTTGACATATATCAGGCAGGAAAAGTGATGATGATGGGATGTTAATACTCATTAATTAGTCGATATCAGGACCAGGTTATCAGTTCGACGCCATCGAAGGAGAGTTCAGAACCGTCGGCAAAACTGATAATGCCGATGCTGTCGGGGTTGAGCGCGAGGGCTTGATCGGCCATATCAAAATTGACGACTTCATCGTTGATGCGGATCTGCCATACATCGTCTTCATCGACGTCGATGTGAATCGTATCCGTCCAGCCACTGCTGCTCTCGCCGCCGTGGAAATGGTTCAGGCCTTGTTCGCCGCTGGCAAAGTAGGTGTCG
Source organism: Oceanospirillaceae bacterium (assembly GCA_023954795.1). Lineage (GTDB taxonomy): Bacteria > Pseudomonadota > Gammaproteobacteria > Pseudomonadales > Balneatricaceae > Pontibacterium. The sequence goes on from JAGSHA010000179.1 coordinate 6,592, forward strand.
CTGCCGCTGCCACCGTAGATGGTGTCATTACCAGCGCTGCCGTAGATCTCGTCATTGCCGTTGCCACCATAGAGTTGGTCGTGGCCGGC
>JAGSHA010000459.1 GCA_023954795.1 Oceanospirillaceae bacterium
ATATCTAGTTCACGACAGGTATCCAGTACGTCGCGTTCAGCACCCCTACTCCAGAGAGAGTATTCGGATTGCACAGCGGCTACCGGATGAATGGCATGAGCACGACGAATCGTGTCTGATGAGACTTCCGAGAGGCCAATGTTGCGTATTTTTCCCTGCTGCTTCAGGTCGGCCAGCGCATGGATACTCTCTTCGATCTCTGTATCCGGATCTTTGCGATGCAGGTAGTAGAGGTCGATGACATCCGTTTGCAGACGCTGCAGGCTTTCGTCACACATGCGATGCAGATTCTGGCGGCTGCCGTCGATGATCCGTTTTCCGCTACTGTCGCCGTATAGCGCACATTTTGACGCCAGTGTGATGGATTGGCGGTGTGGTTTCAGGATGCGTCCCAGCAGCGTTTCATTGGCACCAAAGCCGTAGACTGCGGCAGTGTCAAAGAAATCGTATCCCAGGTCGAGGCTCTTAAGCAGCACCTTTTCTGCTTGAGCCGGATCGCACTGACCGTATCCATGGGACAGGCTCATACAGCCCAGCCCGATCGCTGAGACAGACAAAGAGCCTAAACGGCGCTTATACATAGTACTTCCTTAGTGAGGGTTCATCCGGTCTCAGCTTTCCAGCCAGACATCCTTGGCCCAGTGCCAGATAGAGCTCCATTCTTCGGTGGCTTCGCCTTGATCCAAAGACCAGAGCAGCACTTCGCCATCCTGTGAAATGACATAGTAAGTGCCATCAGACACACAGATCGGGATGTATTCGCGAGGTACGCCGTCAGCCCAAACGTTAGCTGCGACCTCGGGCAGAAAAGTGTGTGACTGCGGGTCGGCCACTGTCACGGGCTCAAGCGTACCGTAGATGATATCGCCGGTTTTGAGCATAAATTCACGCATCTCGACCGGAACCGGGATGAGGATCTCCTCTTCAACCTCGATAATCTGATCTTCAGTCGGTAGCTCCAGAGGTACAACAACCTGAGCGCTGTTCTCCTGTAGTTGAAGCAGTACGTCTTCCATCGATGGTTTCCTATAAGGTCATAAGTTATGAAATGGATATTAGATCAAAAATCACAGGATGAAAGTTGGGAAAATTTTATTAAGAATAAATCTCATTTTCATGTGTGATTTTTTTCATTGATCTGGGACAACTTTTAAAAAAACTGTGGTAAAGTCTCGCGCGAATTATTTCACAAACTCGCGGTTTGATAAGGAAAAAATACGATGAATGTAGATCAGCATCTGAAAGTTGCTCAGTGGCACCTGGAACAGGCTCGCTTGCACGCTACTAACGGTGACCACAAGTGCGGCTGCCCAGTAAACGACCACGACGCAAAAGCGATCGAAGCTGTTGAAGCTGGCATGATGAAAATCGAAGAAGAACTGACTTGCTCCGTAAAATAAGTCGTTCTCTTGCGAAAAAAGCCGCGCTATTTAGTGCGGCTTTTTTGTGTCTGAAAGAAGGGCGTTTGTCTCATTCCGCCTGACCCTGTGTGGTCGTCAATCTGTGCTAGACTGCGTGGCATCATTAATGGAGTAGATTCACAGGAGTTTTTAGGGATGAAGAACGTTGTTATTCCCGTGGTATTAGTCGGTGTTGCAGCAGCTGGTGCAGCGAGTATTAAATACACCGGTGATCAGGCACATGAGTCGATGGTTGCCTTTGTTGATCAGGTGAACCAAGCGCCAAATTATCAGGGGGTGTTGAAGGTTGAGTTGCAGTCAGAGCGTAGCTTTATTGAAAACAGCTATCGTCTTGAGCTGGTATTGCAGGATCCGGATATCACCGAAGCCCTGTCGCTGGAACGCATTCCGTTTGATATCAGAGTGAAGAACAGTGTTTTGTCTGCTCAGTATATTACCCAGATCGCTCCGGGTGAGTTGCTGGATCAGATAAAGGCGACTCAGGCCAATCCTGCTAAGCCAGCGATACAATTTCTGGCAGATGCATCGTTTAACCCTTTCGATCAAACGCTGGCGATTGATCATACGTTGATGACGGATACCTTCTCGATTAAACAGAAGGATACAGAAGTAGTCATCGGGGCATTGGAAAGCACGGGTTCGCTGGACGGGGATCAGATAACCGGCGAAGGCCAGATGGGTTCTCTGACCGTTTCATCTGCCGGTGAAGCGGTGTTAAAAATGTCGGGCGTGACAATGACGCAGAGCGGCAGGTTGGTACCGGGTTCATCGTATATGGAAGGCCTGTTTGCTGAATTCACAGCGGATATGAAGTTGCGTGAATTTTGGTTCAATGCTCAGAATAAGCAGATGCAGGTTACTTTGAATGACCTCGGCTTCGAGATACGGCAGACAGAAAAGGAAGAGCGTTTGCTGCTGGATGTTGTAAACAGCATGGGCGACATGGAGCTTAATTCTGCGATAGAGGCCCCACCGGTTAACCTCAGCAGTGCCAAGCTGGATATGACATTTGATGTCAATAACGCGGCGTTCAAGACGCTCACTCAGCAGGTCAATGAAATGCCAGCTGCTCAGCGTCAGAACCCGTTTGTGATGATGGGATTGATGGGCGGACTGACAGCCCAAGGCATCAACCTGAACCTGAATGCGTTTGATGTGCAGACAGATAAAGGGGCTTTAGTCGCCGACGGCAGTGTGCAGATGGCGGCGTTTGACCTGATGCAAAGCATGCAAGATCCTAACGCGATTCGTGCGAAGCTCGATGGTAACTTTA
>JAGSHA010000140.1 GCA_023954795.1 Oceanospirillaceae bacterium
AAGCCGGGAATCAGTGCGCCGAGGAACAAGTCGCCGACCGTGACGGTATCCGGTGAAAAAATGCCCCGATCAAGCTGGGATTGCTGATACGCGGAAGAGATTACGTCACCCAGAAGTACCAGTACGATGGATGGCGGGATGATCTGACCCAGAGTACCGGAAGCACAGATAGTACCGGCTGCAATGGAGGGATCGTAGCCACGGCGCAGCATGGTGGGAAGCGACAGCAGGCCCATGGTCACAACCGTTGCGCCGACGATACCGGTACTGGCCGCCAGTAACATACCGACCAGAGTGACAGAGATGCCCAATCCACCACGCATCGGGCCAAACAGTAAGGCCATGGTGTCCAGCAGCTCTTCGGCGATACGGGATTTCTCCAGCATGACACCCATAAACACAAACAGTGGTACTGCGATCAGCACCTCGTTGTTCATGATGCCAAACAGGCGGTTCGGGATCGCTTCAAGGAACACTGAATCAAAATGTCCGGTGTAAGCCCCGATGGCTGCAAACAGCAGACCGGTGCCCGCCAGTGCGAAGGCCACGGAATAGCCCAGCAACAGTACAAAAATAGCGCCAACAAACAGCAGCAGAGGTAGATATTCCATCATAGTGCGTGACCCTCTTCTTCCTCTAGCAAGTGTCCCTGACCGGTCAGCACTAATATGCTGCGCAGGATTTCACCGATGCCTTGCAGCATCATCATGGCAGGCATTAACAACAGGCTGGTTTTAAGGATGTATCGAAAAGGGATGCCTCCGGCTTCCTGAGAGCCTTCGGTCAGTTCCCATGACGTGGCTACGTACTCCCAGGAGATATAGAAGATAAAACCGGAAACCGGTAGCAACAGACACACGGTGCCGAAGAGGTTGATGATGGCTTTACCTTTTTCACCCATCGGGCGATAAAAAATATCCACGCGCACGTGGCCATCATGTTTTAGCGTATAGGCGGCGCCTAGCAGAAAGACGAAGCTGTGCATGTAGATCACAGATTCCTGCAAGGCGACATTGCCCATATTGAACAGGTAACGCATCACCACGATGGTAAACGTGGCCAGCACCATAGTCAGAGTCAGCCAGGAGATAGCCCGGCCAGACCACTCACTGATCCCATCGATCAGTCGCACGAGTGTGCTAAGAGGTGTATTTGAAGAGGTCATACGGTCGCATACCCTATGAAGCTTTTTATTATTAACGCCAAAGTATAACAATATTGCTCATGCTAATAGCATCCGTAGTATCGCGTACGTTGATCTTATTCGGATATTTGATTTAAAAACCGTACAATAGGCGCATATATATATGTCCGTACCGGTGGAGAACAGAGACTATGTCCGATCAGTCTACTAACCCGCAGCTGTTTGAGCTGCAAGACTGGCAGCTGGTTGCCTTCAGTGCAGCCCTGAGTGAACGCATGTTTCCGAACTTTGCGCTTTTTTCGCGTCTGGTGGAGTTTGGCAACGCACAACAGCTTCGCCAGATCCTGAATGGTGTCTGGGATAAATTGGCAAACACCGGTGCCAAGATGAACTTCGAAGTTCAGCTTGATAAGGTTGAGGCTAACATTCCTGATCTGGAAGAGTTCACGATGTACGGTGCTTTTCCGGCGAATGACGCGGTGGTCGCGTTGTACTCAACCCTTAACGTCGTACTTGTCGCTGATGCTGAAGAAGCCGCTAATATAGCGAGCTTATCCCGTGAATGCGTTGCGACGTTTATCGAGGTCAGCGAAGCGGATGATCAGCTTTCCGACGAAGACGTTGTTCGCCTGATCAATACGCATGAAATGATGGAGCAGGAAGAGGCTTTTCAGGACGAAGTTCTGGCCCGGATTACTGCGGCGAAAAAGGCCAACAAAGAATTAATCACTGAACTGCGTGCGCTGGCGCACAACGAAGGTGTCAGCAATATCGGGATCACTGACAGCGAATGATTTTACGTATTGGTCTGTTGCTTCTCATATTGCCACTCGTGGTCATGATGGGGTCCTACTTCACTGAGCTGTCGGCAGTAAATGCCTGCCTGAGTGCTGGCGGCTCCTACGACTATTTTAATGGTGTGTGTGACCAGACCCTGACCCATGCTTACAGCCCGTTTATGGAGCGCAACTCGCTGTTGGTAAACGGTGGTATGTTGCTGTCTGTGTTGGGGTTATTCCTCTGTTTAGTAGGACTATATACCCGCGCACGTTGAGTCACGGAGCCTCTCATTGAGGGGCCGTGAATGTGTGCACCAAGGATTGATCTGAGAGATTCACGAAATGAAAAAGAAACTGGGAATTGCCGCGCTGGCGGTTGTTATCGCAGGTGCATTGCTGTTGTTATGGATGGCAAACAGCGGCTGGCTGGAGGATTTCAATGCTGAACAGAATCAGGTGTTTCAGGAAAGAATAGATGCTGGTACGGCGTTGGGTAAATCAGCCAATCAGCAGCAGTGTCTGGATCAGGCGCTACAGGATTTTGATGGCTGCCTGGGTTATCAATGTACAGTGGCTTCCGGTAAGTTTCTCAAAGCGTGTTTAGTGCAGGCGTCGCCGAGTGATGGATTCTGCGAAGGCGTGCCGGAGTTTCGTGACAAGCCAACGGAAGACGATAAGGACTGGGCAAAAGGTTACTGCCGTGAAAACAACATTCGTGGAGATAATTGCCGTTTGTTGATGCGCCAGCAACAGCTGTTCTGCAGCCAATAGTCACGAAACCTGACCTTACTCATCATACGGTTGCCCGGTATTAGGATACACTCAGACCTTTACGGGCAGCTGACATGTTTTGAGGAATATGGCACCCTTGCTCTGTTGTGGTGCGCGTTGCGTGACACGTCATTTCGATAGCTGGCTCTTCAGCGCATCACGTGTTTGGTGATTCTGAGCGCTTACGAAGTAGATTCTGCATGGAAAATCATAAAGTTCTCTTTATCGGGCCGGTAGGTTCGGGCAAAACAACTGCAATTCGTTCGATCAGTGACATAGATTGTCTGGACACCGAGGCTCAGGTATCTGATGTGACCGGACGTCGTAAGCAGACCACCACCGTTGCGATGGACTATGGGCGTCTTACGCTGAGCGAAGCCTCACGTGTTCACCTTTACGGTACGCCGGGACAGGCGCGTTTCCGCTTTATGTGGGAGCTGCTTTCGGAAGAGATTGCCAAAGACTGTGCCGGTGTTGTGATGATGATCGACAATACCCGCAACTACCCCATGCGCGACCTCAAATACTATGCCCGTGAATTTGCGAATGTGATTGCTGACAAGCGCTTAGTGGTTGCGGTGACACGTTCTGATCTGCGTGCACGTCCGTCACAGGATGAGTATTACGACCTGCTCAAAGAATTAGGCAAAGAAGCATCGGTGTGTTTTATCGATGGGCGGCGGAAGTCTGACCTGCTGGGGCTGGTTGAACTGATTCTGGAAGGCCAGAGTGACTACAATGAATGGTCGACCCTCAAACGCATGGCAGAAGCCGAGCAGAAGGGGCTGCAATTTTCCAGTGATGATACGGGCCTTGAGATCGATGATTATCATGGCGAACAGGTCGTTATCAAAGAGAGCGTCGTAAATGGGTTACTCAAGATCGAAGGTGTTGAAGGCCTCGCGGCGACCGATATTAACGGTGACCTGATTACATCGTCGCTGGAAGGCAGCCAGCTGGAAAACTTTATCGCACTAGCCTCCGGTATCGTGCAGGATCAGGGTGAGAACTCTGCCTTGGGACAGGTGAATAATGTGGTCTTTCGTGATCGTGGTGAAAACAACCTGTCGGTGTTTGTCTGGGAAGGGATGGCCTTAGGCGTGGTATCGACCCGAAAAACATCAACCCGCATGATTCGACAGCAGGTGAACGACCTGCTGCAGTGGGGGTAGGCATGCTAAGTATATTACATGACCTGGAAGCATACAGCGGAGCACAACACAGTGGTGTTAGCTGTCAGGGGAGCTTGATCGCGTCAACCTGTCCGGCGGACTTACAGCAGGATCTGGTGCGCAGCCAGCAGGTGGTCAGCCAGCTGTTCAATGGCATTAACGAATGTGGTCATAGTTACGCCGAGCTTCATTTGGAACTGGACCGCCATCTGCTGCTGGCCTATCGCCTGTCAGATGACTGTACATTGCTGATGTTGACCCGCAAAGGCGTCAATATGGCGTTGATGGCAACCTCCGTACGATCGGTTAAAAAACGTATTCTGGGTGCCCTGAGTAAAGCGGCGGAACTTCCGTCGTCTGACCTGCAACCCGTATTCCCGGTCGGTGAGACCGGTTTTATCCAGGCGGGTTCGGCACAGCATCAGGAAGACGCTGCGGCACTGAGTGAGTTGATGAATAAGCTCTGCGACAAGATGGTGGATACATTAGGATCGACCGGTGCGATCAGTTTCTACCGCATCCTCAACGAGTGGAAACGCCAATACGGTATGAATAAATATAAACTGCCCGCATTACTCAAGTTGCTGGCGGTTGAATTGGACGTCGGTGAGCCTCGGGACGGTTTCCTGAAAGACGCGGTCATTCTGACCCGCGAACTGGTACATCGTAGCTAAGGCTCCTGCTAATAAGTCAGACGTCCTTTCGGACGTGTTTGCAAGCCCCCTAATTCGTTTTCCCTCCTGAATATCCTTTCGGTGTGTATATCTATGCCGGGCTTTTCCTTATTTCTGCCTCCCTGCCTCTTTTCGGGTTTTAGGCTGCATCAGGCGGGCAGTGGACACCTGATCACAGCTTGTTCGTCATATTAACGTCACACATCAGTGTTTCTATTGCGGTCTTGAATTCACGACCGGCGCAGAGGAAAGCGTCAGTTACGGACCGCTAACGGGATCACTCAGTCTTATGTCAGAACTTAAGCTTATCTTTGCAGGACCAGTGGGTGCGGGTAAAACCACGGCGATTAATGTCCTCAGTGATAAACCCAGTCTGAATACTGATGCTGCCGTGTCCGATGTTACTGCAGCACGTAAAGCGACCACGACCGTGGCGATGGACTATGGCTCTCTGGCATTAAACGATTCACAGAAAGTACACCTCTACGGTACCCCCGGTCAGATGCGGTTTCGTTTTATGTGGGACCTGCTGGCCAATGATCTGGCGGCGGATTGTGCGGGACTGGTGTTGTTGATCGACAACACCCGAGCCTCGCCTTACCGGGACCTGAAATACTACGTGCAGGAGTTTTCCAACCTGATTGCGCGTAAGAAACTGATTGTTGGTGTGACCCGCTCGGACCTGCGCTCTGAACCTAAACTGGCCGAATACGAAGGCTGGATTGAGGAGTTAGGGTTGCAGGCAGAGGTCCGTTTTATCGATGCCCGCAGTAAGGTTGATCTGATAAAACTACTGCAGGACTTCGTCGGTGAAGAGGCACAGGCCGATTGGCAGCAGTTATTGGACGATGCCGATCAAGCACCGGAGCGCAGTGTTACCGTTTCCCCCGCACCTGAGTCGCCCGTCAGCGATTACCTTGGAGAGAACATTGTCATGAAAGATTCCATTGTGGATGACGTATTAAACATCAAGGGTGTTCAGGGCGCTGCGTTGGCAACCGACATGGGCGATATTGTGACCTCATCGCTGGATGATACGGAGCTGGATGATTTTATTGGTTTTATGGCAGGCATTGTACCGGTGTTCGAGCAGGTATCTGATCTAGGACGCGTACGCAGCGTTGTGCTGAAGAGCGAGCGCAATGACAACGTCTCCGTGTACGTAGAGGAAGAGCAGGTGCTGGGGGTTGTATCCTCCAACCGTGCCTCCGTGCGGATTCTGCGTCAGCAACTTGATGATCTGTTGCAGTGGGGTTAAGGGCATGCAATCCATTCTGAAAGACCTGGAAATGCTGGGCGGCGTTCAACACGGATGTGTTATCCATCAGGAAGAGGTTAAAGCCTCAACCTTTCCCTCGATTCTCAATGAAAACCTCACCGGTGTGGCCAAGGTGATGACCCAGATTTTTATGGGGGTTGAAGGTATGCAGCGGGATCACCGTGAACTGCATATCGAGCTGGAAGAGAACCTGCTGATCGGGTACTGGCTGGAAAACGGTGCTGTCCTAGCGTTATTGGCAGATAAAAATATCAATCTGGCACTGATCAAAACTGCGGTGCGTTCTGCAACAACCAAATTATTAGCCTCCTTGAGAGACCGTGTCCCCGTGCCTGCTACGCCAACGACACCCGTTGAGCCGGCATCTCCCGCTGCAGAACCGGAAGCTCAAGCGGATAACTCGCCAATGTTTGTTGCCGAGGATTTGCCGGAAGACGTGCTGAATGTACACATGGAGAAACTCAAGTTGCTGTTGGCTGAGCAGATTGGTCCGGCAGCAAGGGTTGTATTTGGCCGGGCTCAAAACAGTTGGCAAGCTGCAGGTGAACCGTTAACCGGTTTGTGTGAACGGCTGGCTGAATTTATCGATAACGAAGACAAACGGGCGGAGTTTATCCGTCGTGCCACTACATCACTGCCCAAAGGATAGAACGGAGAAACGCGGTGAAAACGATCAAGTCCAAAGTTGAACGAGCCCTGATTCTGGTGGCTTTGCTACCCGTGCTGATTCTGGCGGGTTACGTTTACTACTCCACCACTGACGCCCTTAAAAGCGCGAGTGTTAGCAACCTGGAGCGTCAGGTCCAGCTGCTGTCAGGTTCCGCATTTGGGGTTCTGAAGCATGTACCGGGAGATCTGAGTTATCTGCGTGATTCCGCATCGATGTTCCAGTACGGTCGCGCACTGGTCATCAAGGATCAGAAAATTCTGGATGTGAACGGTCGTAGCCTGTCACGTGATTTCCTGAGTTTGGCAAAAAATCGTCGTATCTATAACCAGTTGCGTTTTGTCGGTGCTGATGGCAACGAACTGATTCGTATTGAACACAACGAAGACGAAGGTTTCAGCCGCGTTCTACAGCCTGAACAGCTGCGTGATAAAAGCAGCAGTCTGTATTTCCGTGAAGCCGCGAAGCTGGAATTTGGCCAGGTCTATATCTCGCCGATCGATCTGAACCGTGAAGATGGTGAACTGGAAGACCCGGTACGCCCGACTATCCGCTTTGCAACACCGGTATTTGCTGTAGGCAACCGTCTGGTGGGTGTGTTGATTCTGAACGTGGATGCATCAGCGTTCCTGAATCAGATCAAAGCGGCCTCTACTGACGGTGGTATTCAGTTTACGCTGGTGGATGATCACGGTTATTACCTGGCTAACAGTGATGCTGACCTCGAGTGGGGCAGTGCGCGTGACTTGAATCACGGTAAGTCGATGCCGGTCGAGCGACCGATGTTGTCCCGTGAGGTGTTGGCGGCGGAAGGGGTTGTACAGATCGATCTGTCGGATGATCTGGTCGCAACCACACCCCTGTTTGCAGACGAGAATAATCAGCATCAAATGGGTCAGCTGGTCGCCATTGCGCCGAAGTCGGTTGTCTTGAAACTGCTGGATAACTTTGTCATTGCACTGGCGGTGTTCGTTGTACTCGCGGTGGTGATGGCATTTGTTATCGCAAAAATGCTTTCCAGTTCACTGACCAACCCGCTGATCTACCTGACTCAGGCGGCGGATCGTCTCAGTAAAGGTGAGGTCGATACCGCTATTACCATTCACTCAAACGACGAAGTTCAGCGTTTGGCGGAAGCGTTTGAACGCTTGCGTGAGTCAGTGAAGATTTTGATGAAGCTGGGTTAAGTCGCCGGGTGAAATCTGCGTATAGATAAGGCCGCTAATGCGGCCTTATCTATGGATGAGCGGTGTTGTAGACGAGTCGCGGTAATACCCGATTAAAAAATAGCTTTAGAGGGTAAGCACCAACTTACCCCTGACATGCCCTTCAGCACTGAGTCGGAATGCTTC
>JAGSHA010000151.1 GCA_023954795.1 Oceanospirillaceae bacterium
GCTCCGGAAGCGCAGTCCGCCAATCAGGATCAGGCGATCAAAGAGCTGCAGCATCACATCAAATCTGTGGTGGGTATCAGCACACGCGTGGACATTGTACCGCTGGGTTCAATTCCACGCTCTGAAGGTAAAGCAAAGCGCGTATTTGATAACCGCTAAGCTGCTGTCAGATAGGCTCCCGCCCTTTTAAGGCGGGGCCTTTGTAACAAGTTGTACAGATCCGCAAAACAGAAGCGAACAAAGGCTATCTGAGTGTGGTCTGAATAAGATATTGTGATACATTATAAGAAAGAGCTGAATGACCGTTTGTGTCATTAACTTTCAGTTCATAATAATTAATCGCGCGCCATATAACATCGTGGAGGCCATTTAGATGACACCTCAAGAACAAAACTTCATGCGCAAGATCGAGGCTGAAGAGAAGATCGAGCCGAAAGATTGGATGCCTGCAGCGTACCGCAAGAATCTGATTCGCCAGATGTCTCAGCACGCTCACTCTGAAGTGATCGGCATGCAGCCAGAAGGTAACTGGATCACGCGAGCGCCTTCTCTGCGTCGTAAAGCAGTACTGCTGTCCAAAGTACAGGATGAAGCGGGTCACGGCCTGTACCTGTACAGTGCAACTGAAACGCTGGGCATCACGCGTGCCGAGCTGATCGAAGCCCTGCAGACCGGTGAAGCTAAATACGCATCTATCTTCAACTACCCTACTTTGACCTGGGGTGACGTAGGTGCAATCGGTTGGTTGGTAGATGGCGCAGCGATCTGTAACCAGGTTTCTCTGCAGCGTACATCTTACGGTCCGTATTCACGCGGCATGATCCGTATCTGTAAAGAAGAGAGCTTCCACCAGCGTCAGGGTTACGAAGCACTGCTGGCACTGGCGAAAGGTACGCCAGAACAAAAGCAAATGGCACAGGACTCCCTGGACCGTTTCTACTGGCCTGCTCTGATGATGTTTGGCCCTCACGATTCTGAATCTGCGCACTCTGCTAAATCCATGGAGTGGAAGATTAAGCGTGAAACCAACGATGATCTGCGTCAGAAATTCATCGACCAGACCGTTCCTCAGATTGAATTCCTGGGTCTTGAGCACCCGGATAAAGAGATCAAGTGGAACGAAGAACGTGGTCACTACGATCACGGCGACATCGACTGGGATGAGTTCTACAGCGTAATCAATGGTAATGGTCACTGTAACCGTCAGCGTGTGGAACACCACATCGACGTGCACGAAGAAGGTGCATGGGTACGTGATGCAATCACTGCTTACAATGAAAAAAAGAATGCTAAAAAAGCACAAGACGTGGCGTAAGGGGTAACTGAAATGACAACTGAAAAATTAGAATTGTTTGAAGTATTTGTGCGTTCCAAGCGCGGCCTGGACCACAAGCACATCGGTAGCCTGCACGCCGAAGACCATGCACAAGCACTGGAATATGCACGTGATTGCTACACCCGTCGTAGCGAAGGCGTAAGCATCTGGGTTGTTAAGTCTGATGACATCTGCGCGTCTCAGGAAGATGATGCAGAAAGCTTCTACGATCCAAGCGATGACAAGCCTTACCGTCACGCAACTTACTACGTTCTGCCTGACCCAGTTAACAACATGTGATTGGGGGAGAATCAGAATGAGTGATGCAATCAAAAACGCAACCCTGGAATACGCCATCCGCCTCGGTGATGACTCCGTTGTACTGGGCCACCGTATCTCTGAGTGGGTTAGCTACGGGCCTTTCCTTGAAGAAGACATCGCATACGGAAACGTAGCGCTGGATTACATCGGCCGTGCCCGCATGTTCTACACCTATGCGGCTGAACTGGCTGACGATGGTCGCACTGAAGACGACTTCGCTTATATGCGTAGCGATCGTGACTACCACAACCTGCTGTTGATGGAGATGCCTCGCGGCGACTTCGCCTACTCTCAGGTTCGCCAGCTTCTTGCCGATGCATATTACACCGTGCTACTGCCTGAACTGGTTCAATCCAAAGATGACACCCTAGCGGCAATTGCAGCAAAAGCGATTAAAGAAACCAAATATCACCTGCGTCGCAGCCGTGATTGGGTTCTGCGTCTGGGTGATGGTACTGAAGAAAGTCAGAAACGTACTCAGAAAGCCGTTGATCAGTTGTGGGGCTACACCCACGAGCTGTTTGATATGGATGAAACTGAGCAGCTGCTGGCCGACAACGGTATCGGTGTTGATGTATCCAAACTGCGCGATGCATGGTTCAAGCTGGTCAGCGAAATTCTGACCGAAGCGACCATCACTGTCCCTGAAGACAGCTGGGCTGTGCGCGGTGGCCGTACCGGTTATCACACCGAGAATCTGGGTCACATGCTGACCGAGATGCAGATCGTACACCGCTCCTACCCAGGTTGTGAGTGGTAAGCAGTAGAAGCAAGGTAAAGGTTATGAATGAAATCTCACTGATGCCGGAAGAGCAGTACCAGCGATTGCAGCAGCGTAATGCTGCTGACGTAAAGGAACTATGGGATCTGCTCGATGAAGTAAAAGATCCTGAAGTACCGGTACTGACGATTTGGGATCTGGGGATCTTGCGTGATATTGAGCGTGAAGGTGAACGCATTGTGATCACCATCACGCCAACCTACTCCGGTTGCCCGGCGATGGATAATATCAGCACGGATGTCACCAAAGCTCTGAACGATGCTGGTTACAGCGATGTAAAAGTAAAAATGTCGCTCTCACCTGCCTGGAGTTCAGAGTGGATGTCTCCCGATGGCCGTAAAAAGCTCCGTGAATATGGCATTGCGCCACCGGAGGATGCGGAATTGGATGAAGACGGCCTGACCCCCGATGCCCATGCGCAGTGTCCGCACTGCAGCTCGCGCAATACGCGCCGGGTGAGTGAATTTGGTTCAACGGCCTGCAAAGCCCTGTTTCAGTGCAACGACTGCAACGAGCCATTTGACTATTTTAAGAAGATATAGGTGAAGCATGTCTGACACCAATTTCTACACATTGAAGATCGCTGATGTTCAGCCGGAAACGGAAACTGCTATCTGCGTCAGCTTCGATGTACCAGAAGAACTGAAAGAAAAATTTGAGTTTATTCAGGGTCAGTTCCTGACACTGCGTGCAATGATTGAAGGCGAAGACGTACGTCGCTCCTACTCCATCTGCTCCGGTGTAAATGATGGTCACATGCGTGTGGGCATCAAACGCGTTATGAACGGTCGTTTCTCTAACTTTGCGAACGACAATTTCAAGCCCGGTATGGAAATTGAAGTAATGCCTCCTCAGGGCAGCTTCTACACTGAGCTGAATGCAGACAAGCCAAAGAACTACATGTGCATCGCTGCAGGTTCTGGTATCACGCCAATGATTTCTATTATGAAATCTGTGCTGGATACGGAACCGGGTTCCAACGTTACGCTGATCTACGGCAACCGTCGTAGCAACTCCGTGATGTTTAAAGACGAACTGAACTTCGTGAAAAACCGTTACATGGATCGCTTCCACTGGATCAATGTCATGGACTACGAAGATCAGGGTGCCGACTTGCTGAACGGTCGCATCGACAACGCTAAGGGCTACGCCCTGCAGAAAGCGGGTCTGATCAATATCAAATCCGTGGATGAAGCGTTCATCTGTGGTCCTGAAGCGATGATGTCTGAAGTGTCTCGCGGCTTCCGTATGGAAGGCCTGAGCGACGAACAAATCCATTACGAACTGTTTGCTAACTCCTCCGCTGACTCTAAAGAGATGCTGGAGAAAGCTGCGAAACGTAAAGAAGAGTTCGGCGAAGAGAAAACGTCTAAAGTCACAGTCGTTGCTGATGGTCGCTCCATCATGTTCGATCTGGCGACAGTGGGCGAGAATATTCTCGACGCAGGCATGCACAACGGTATGGAACTGCCTTACTCCTGTAAAGCAGGCGTATGCTCTACCTGTAAGTGTAAGCTTGTTAAAGGTGAAGTCGACATGGACATCACCCACGGTCTGGAACAGCACGAAATCGACGCAGGCTATGTGTTGAGCTGTCAGGCCCACCCTATCTCCGATGAAGTCGTTGTCGATTTCGACGCGCGATAATCGTTGCGGTTACCCGGTGGTTTAACCGCCGGGTAACGCCTTATTCCCCGCTTTTTACTCCATAGACCATCTTTATAAAACGCATTAGCGTTTGTGGGATGACTGCGTCTGTATTCTGGAATGGGGATTACAACAATTACAGATGTGCTGATTGACAGCTACGGCCCCCATGGAAAAGCCGCATAAAATCCTCATTGCTGATCGTTACCCTTTACACCGTGAAGGGATCAAACTCGCTATCACCAGCGGTCCGGAATACGTCCTTTATACCGCGCATTGTGTTGGCGGTATCGACGAGCTCCAGTCCCAGGTGAAAAACAACAGTGGTTATCATCTGCTGATTATCGATCAGACACTGATTGAACAGCATCCGGAATGGTCGTTGAAACATCTGGTGAGCAATACCTGCATCACGACCCTATTGATGTGCGATCAACTCACTGATTCTTTAATCAGTGAAGCCCGTCACGCAGGGATACGCGGTGTCGTTGAGCGCAGTACATCGATGGAACGGATCAATAAGGTCACGCACCGACTGTTAAAAGGTGGTTCTTATTGGCCGGAGATTGATAAGAATACCCGTACGACCCCTGTAGCACCTGATCATAGTGTTTCATTGGATGACTTCACCGATCAGCAGCTACAGATAATTCGGCTGATCATCGATGGGAAACTGAACAAGCAGATCAGCTATCAACTGGGTATTCACGAAAGTACGGTGAAGTACCATCTCACCAATATCTATCGCAAATTTCAGGTACGTAGTCGGACTCAGCTGGTTGTGAGTGCACGGCACTCCGGAGTGACTGATCAGATAAGGCTTTGAGTCCATCTGCCATGACTATCGCCAATCAATATCTGCACAGCCCCTGCCTTTATCCTGAACAGGGGCGCTGCGTTAAATGACCTCAACCACCTAGTCGCCTCCGCACCCTCCGCTACAACCTGAATCCCCATCAGAGTCTCCCCCGCTGCCCGAGCTACAGCCAATATGAGAGGCACAGTATGGATGAGCGGATGACTGATCGGTACGTGTGCAGTTAAGCGCGTAAGTGAAACCGTCAGAGATACCCAGCTCGGCATCCAGTGCAAACAACAACGGTAGACGGTTTGGATTCTTTGCCGACACTTGCTCCCGTGCGCATGAAAGTCGCCATGCGGTCCGAATCCCCTTCTGTGCCATCGTTGGGGTGCTCATCGCTTCGGCCGGTGTATGGTGAAGGAAGCGACCGAGTGCCTGATTGCAGAACTGATCGTATTTTTTGGTAAACAAAATGAATTCATGCCATGCAACATCAACGACCTGCGATGGCATTGAGACCATCTTGTTGCCTGCGGTGTTGCAGATATGGAAATACTCACGCAACCCCTGAATCACCTTAGCAACGTCCCGTTCGCTTAGGTGAGGATAGGTTTCAGCGATCTTTTCATTAAGTTTGACTGGAAACTGATATGCATCGATCAGATCAGCGCGCTTTCGAGCACGAGACTTTCGCGTCATCCGGAACAGAATAAACGCAACAAAGATGGCAAAAATAATAGGAACAATGGTATCCATATAGCGTCCTTTTTCCTTTCATCAGATGTTATCCAACGTGAGTGGATATACGCGTGCCTTAAGACTCAATGGTGGGCGTCAAATACGTCAGGAGCCGTCGGGCGTTGCTGTTAACTGATACGTTCCCGGGCCACACCGCATATATCGGGACGCCTTCAACGCGCCATTCCGGTAACAGTTGTACCAATCGACCATCAGCTATCGCAGCTTCGACCAAAAAGCGCGGTGGCGTCGAAACACCAAGACCCAGTATAGAAAATTGAGCCATAGCATCCACACTATCGACAACAGTCTGGCTGGCGAACTGTATCGGTACGCGCTGATTAGCCGGACCAATCAATGTCCTCTGCATCGGCAACATAGCCAGACGTATCCATTTCCACTCAGCCAGATCGTCAGGCACCGAAGGCTCAATATGCTGCTCAGCATAAGACGGCGCGCACACCAGCACACGTTCAATAGTGCCAATGGATTTTGATTTTAACGCACTGTCTTCGAGCTCCCCTGCCCGCACGGCCAGATCGATCCCGCTGGCGATCAGGTCCTGCCGAGTATCGGTGTAAAGAAGGTTGAGCTCAATTTTAGGATGCTGTTTGGCAAACTCAGCGATACGCTGATTAATAGGCGCTCTAGTCAGAGCTGAAGGCAGTGTAATGGTGAGTTTGCCCTGAGGTTCTTTATCATGGGATACAACCTCGTTTAAGCCTTGTTGAGCAGCATCTAACATTGTTCGTGCATGTTGATAGAGCACCTGCCCTTCGTGGGTCAGGGATAGCTTCCGGGTAGAACGGTAAATTAGCGCGGTACCCACCCGTTTTTCCAGCTGACTCACATGGTAACTCACCACAGAGGGAGATAGTCCCAGGACATCAGCGGCGGCTCTAAACGAACCTTGACGTGCCATCTCCGCAAACACGGCTATCGCTTTCAGGTCATCAATCATTACATCAACTGTTCGAATAATGAAATCCAATTACAGCATCTAATCATATTATCTACAACGTAATAGACTGCTTAGCATTACTTAGGAGTAATTATGTTATGTCTGTCATTTTAGCTATGTGTTTGTTTTCCCTATCCATGTCGATATCCCCCGGTCCGGTTAACCTGATTACGCTGTCGACCGGCGTAAACCATGGCTTTCGGAACGCAATGCCGTTTGTCAGCGGTGCAACGGTGGGGTTTACCCTGCTGTTATTAATGGTTGGGCTGGGTATAGGTCGCATCGCGGCTCAGAATCAAGAGCTGATGATCATATTGGGTTACCTCGGTGCCGGCTTTATCTGCTACATGGGCTATAAAGTCGCGACAGCTAATCCGGATATCGAGATCGCCAACGATACACGTCCTACCTTCCTTCAGGGGGTACTGCTTCAATGGCTTAACCCAAAAGCCTGGATAGCCTGTCTTTCAGGTGTCACAGCGTTCAATCTTGCTGATGCTTCCAGCTTGCTCTATGTATTTGTTGGACTGTATTTTGTGATCTGCTACCTATGTGTGAGTAGCTGGGCGCTAGTGGGAGACCGGATCAGTACGCTTCTGGCTGAACGCTCAAACCTGCGGGTATTCAACAGAGTCATGGGGACGATATTGATCTTCGTTGCGATCTATCTGCTGTACTTGCAACACTCTGGTTGAGGTCAGCTTATTTATAGGCGCATGATATTATGACGGGTGACGATATATGTGCCATAACCCGCCCCGGAAACTCACTTCCTTTTCAAACACCGCACCGACAGCATTTGCCAGCTGAATAGATGCCTGATTCTCCGAATGGACGAAGCTAATAAGCCTCACATCAGGCATACATTCACGCCCTGCTTGCTGGACTGCCCGGGCAGCTTCACTGGCATAAC
>JAGSHA010000123.1 GCA_023954795.1 Oceanospirillaceae bacterium
CCACGCCAGACACTGGCCGGTTTAGCTTCATCACTCCCTTTGCCGCGCAGATGGTTGAGCACAAATGCCATGGCGACCAGGCCGATCATCAGTTTGATTTGAGCTTCATTCAGGTAATGAAAGCTGAAGGTTCCGATGATAATACCCAGCAGAGCGGCGGGCAGTAGAATGGACAGGTGAGTCCAATCGGCATATTGGCGAAATCTTACCACCCCGAAGATATCCATCAGACAGAGGATGGGTAACATGATCGCGGCGGCTTGTACGGGTGAGATCGCAAATGACATCATCGGTACCGCAATCAACCCAAGGCCGCCCCCGAAGCCTCCCTTGGATATTCCGGTGATCAACACAGCAGGGATGGCAAACAGGTAAAACAGAGGGAGATCAATCACATCAACGGTTCCAGTCAAAACAAAAAACTCTGAACACCGGTAAGCGATTGGTTCACTTATGATGTTCAGAGTTGCGGCATAGCATGTATAGCGAGCGAGTTAGGTATTCAGCTCAGGACCTGTTGCAGGTACTGTTCGATTGCGTCCTGGCTAAGCTCGCTGTGTTCCAGCGTGACCGAGATAAAACCATCGCCACGGAAGCTGCGATCCAGTTCCATCAATACATGGGTGCGGTTCGATTCAGGCACAAAAGAGACTTCGACCTCTTTGATACCAAACAGCCCACCACTTTGTGGGCGGAACTCCAGCTCCTGATAAGCACCGGCACTGGATGCAAAACCATCACCCCGCAGGAAGCCTTTTTCAACGTCTGCACTGTTAAGGTAATAGCCGCAATTTTCCAGTGCGCCAACAAAGGCCCGCATAGCATCGGTCGGAACAATGTTCAGTGGATCTTTGTCAGAGGCGTCCAGCGCCATATCGATCTCTAGACCGGTTGCCAGCCAAACCTGACAGCGGTTGCTATTGCAGTGCAGTGCAGTAATGGGTGTTTCCTGATGCAGCATCGCTTCGAATGGCACAGAGATCGTCTGGCCCGGTTGCAAGGTCACTTTTTCCTGTACCAGCCATTTCTGCAGTTTGATGTTTTCGTTGTGTTCACCATCATCGGTTTCGACTTCTGCACGGGTGACCAAGGCCAGTTCAATGCCGGAAATATCTTGCTCTACATCACCCGCCGTGATCTCAATGGTGGCTCTGAATGGCTGGCCGGGCATCAGGGTGTCAGTTTCCAGCACGGTGTCTACTTTTGCCGCCCCAATGCCAACGCTGGCCAGTAATTTCTTAAACATCTACGAATCCCTCTATTGCATCTTTAGTCACTAAACGTTTTCTACCACAGGTTTCAGTACACTGCGATCACGCCATTTATCTGCGGGAGGCTGGTAGGCTTTGAATGCCTGTAATATCTTCTCCGCCGAGTTTTCTACAACCAACATACGGCTGTATTCCTCACGGATGAACTGCTGATTTTCGGCATGTTGGATAAATTCCAGCAGCTTATTATAGAAGCCCGATACGTTGTAGAGTGCACAGGGCTTGTGGTGAATCCCTAGCTGCGCCCAACACCAGACCTCGAATAGCTCTTCCAGTGTGCCGGTGCCACCGGGCATGGCAATAAATCCGTCGGCAAGCTCGGACATGATCGCTTTACGGTGGTGCATATCACGCACCTGTTTCAGGTCTGTCAGATGAGGGTGTGCCAGTTCTTTGTCGACAAGAACATCCGGCATGACACCGGTGACTTTGCCTCCGGCGTCCAGTGCGCCGTCAGCGGTGGCCCCCATCAGACCAACCGAGGCACCGCCGTATACCAACTCGATCCCCTGTGCTGCCAGAGTCTGACCAAGATCGTAAGCCGCCTGCATATATTCCGATTCAGTGGGACCTTCCGATGACCCACAATATACTGCTACTTTCATAGATACTGCTCTATCCATTGATTCTATTTGTTGAACCTGTTCGTTGAACCTGTTCGTTGAGCCTGTTTGTTGAACCATAGTATCGACTTCATCAGTGTGAGGATATGTCAGACCGGAATATCACTGTTCCTGATATGTGTGAATGCGTGTTTAGTTGGATCAGCCTTTATATTTTGATTAGGATGGATGTGCGTCACTCACAGATCATATTGCATGTGATGAAACGTCATCTGTTTTTAAAGCGGTGGCGGGAAAGAGCTGCCTAAAATTGCTGCCTCAAATATGGGATTCAACACTGTCTTATCATGAACAAGATCGCGATCTTCGTTGACGTACAAAATATCTACTACACCACCCGTGAAACCTACGGGCGGCAATTTAACTACCATAAACTTTGGCAACGCATTGGTTGTTCCGGGGATATTGTTTCTGCGACGGCCTATGCCATTGATCGGGGTGATAGCAGGCAGGAGAAGTTCCAGACTGCGTTAAAACATATCGGTTTTGACGTAAAGCTTAAACCGTTTATCCAGCGCAGCGATGGGTCGGCGAAAGGTGACTGGGACGTTGGGATTACCATCGATGTGATGGAAGCGGCCTGTGACGTCGATACGGTAGTGTTGCTCTCCGGCGACGGTGATTTTGATTTACTGTTAAGAAAGATCCGTCAGGATTTTGACATTGACGCGATTGTTTATGGCGTCCCGGGGCTTACCGCGAACTCATTGATCAACGAGGCAACGACTTTTTACCCGATCGACCAGGATCTGCTGCTCTAATATTCTAAGGCGCCCTCGTGTATGGCCAAACCCAATCCGAAAGGACCGACCAAAACCGTTGATATCTTTTGCGCCCGCTGCAAAACCAAGCTGTATCGCTACCGCAAGGGTGGCAAAGGTGCGCTGGTAAAATGCTTTAAAGAGCGGATCAGTGAAGACTTTACGCAGCTGCCTTGTACCTGTCCGGGGTGTGATACGGTATTTGCCCGTGAGATGCTGATTCGGGGCGTGCCCGCGTATAAGATGATCGGCGGCAAAGTGACGATGAAGTGACGTTGCCTTATCGATCTTCTGCTGTGCGTACCAATACCCAGACATCAATGACCTGTTGGGGTGATTGACGCAGGTGTTTGCAAATCTCTCGCACGGTTGTACCTGTGGTCATGACATCGTCAATCAGGACGACATGCTGAGCTGAATACGGGCGGCACTCAAACGCCGCTTTCAGATTTTTCTGTCGGCTATTGCGATCCAGTGACATCTGCTGAGCGGTCGCGCGGGTTTTAGACAACAGGTCGCATCGAACCGGAATATCTAATTGCCTGCCGACACCTCGTGCCAGAATTTCAGCCTGGTTATAACCCCGCTCTCGCAGCCGACTGCGGTGCAACGGAACGGGTATCAACAGGTCCGGTCTTGGCTGATGGGAGAATCGTCTTGCCATCAGTTCCGCTAATGCGGCCATGTAGACCGGTTTATCGTGGTATTTGATCTGGGCGATCAGTTGATTGACCGGAAACCGATAGTCAAATAACGCGGAAACAGATTGAAAGGCCGGTGTTTTTGCAGAGCACTGTTGGCAGAGATGATTGTGTTCCTGCGGCAGGAAACAGCAAGGGCAGTGATGGCTGATCCATGGCAGGTCGTGTTCGCATTCGCTGCATATTCCCTGGGTAGGTTTTGTATAACCTTTGCATAAAATGCACTGGCTAAAAAACAACCTGTAGTTATCTTGGTGTTTGTTCATCGGTTGACAGTTCCTTCTGTCCCTATATCATTAGTCCATAGTGAGTGTGCGGGTCTATTTTTATCCGCACATTGAAGGATTCTCGAGGGGAAATAGAAACGATGCAAGAGCAAGCACCTATCCGTCATGAGTGGTCAGAAGAAGAGGTTCGTGCCCTGTTTGCACTGCCGTTTAATGACCTGATGTTTCAGGCGCAAACTGTGCACCGTCAGAACTTCGATCCCAATGAAGTGCAGGTGAGTACACTGTTGTCGATCAAAACCGGTGCCTGCCCGGAAGATTGTAAATACTGCCCACAGAGTGGCCACTACAACACCGGTCTGGAAAAAGAACGCCTGATGCAGGTGGAAAAGGTGTTGGAGAAGGCGCGTAAAGCGAAAGAGACCGGCTCTACCCGTTTCTGTATGGGCGCTGCCTGGAAACATCCTGCCGATAAAGATATGCCGTATGTGATCGATATGGTGAAGCAGGTGAAGGCTTTGGGTCTGGAAACCTGCATGACACTGGGCATGCTGGATGAAGATAAAGCTGACCAGTTGGCTGATGCGGGTTTGGATTATTACAACCACAACCTGGATACCTCACCTGAGTTTTACGACAAGATCATCACCACCCGTACTTATCAGGATCGTCTGGATACGCTGCACAACGTGCGTGAGTCCGGTATGAAAATCTGCAGTGGTGGGATTTTGGGTATGGGTGAAACGGCCACTGACCGCATCGGTTTGTTGCGTCAGTTGGCTAACATGCCGGTACCGCCGGAAAGTGTGCCTATCAACATGTTGGTGAAGGTTGCAGGTACGCCGCTGGAGAATGCGGAAGATCTGGATAACCTCGATTTCCTGCGTACGATTGCGGTAGCTCGTATCATGATGCCAGCCTCCCACGTACGTTTGTCTGCAGGCCGTGAAGCGATGAGTGATGAAATGCAGGCGATGGCATTTATGGCCGGTGCTAACTCCATCTTTTACGGTGAGTGCCTGTTAACCACACCAAATCCTGAAACCCATCGTGACCTTCAGCTGTTTAAGCGTCTGGGCATTAACCCGGAACAGCGTATCTCTGAGAATGATGAAACTCAGCAGCAGGTAATTATGAAAGATCTGCAGAAGCAGCAGGACAGCTCGCACTTCTACGAAGCCTGATTGTCTTCTGATCATATTTACGCAGGTTCTGCTTTGTCCGGGAGCCTGCGCACCTTCCTCTGTTGATCGGATCTGCTTATGTCATTTGATCAGTTACGGGATGAACTGACCGCCCGTAAATCCCAATCCCTTTATCGTCAGCGACGTATGCTGGAAAGTCCTCAGGCACCTGAAGTACAGGTGGATGGCAAACGTTATCTGGCATTCTGCTCTAACGACTATCTTGGCCTGGCCAACCACCCGGATGTGATTCAGGCGCTGAAACAGGGCGCTGATCAGTACGGTGTGGGGGGCGGTGCGTCTCATCTGGTGAACGGTCATAGTCTGGCACACCATGAGCTGGAAGAAGCGCTGGCCGAATTTACAGGGCGTCCGCGTGCGCTGCTGTTTTCCACCGGATATATGGCCAACCTCGGTGCGGTGAATGCCTTGCTGGATAAGCGTGATGCGGTATTTGAAGACCGTATCAATCACGCCTCGTTGCTGGATGCGGGACTGCTGAGCGGGGCTCGTTTTCAGCGTTACCTGCATAACGATGCACAGAGCCTGACACAACGTCTTGAGCGCAGTGATGCCCGTCGTAAGTTAGTTGTCACCGACGGCGTATTCAGTATGGACGGAGATATTGCCGATCTGCCTGAGTTGTGTAAAAGCGCAAAAGCCCAGAATGCCTGGGTGATGGTGGATGATGCGCATGGCTTCGGCTGTGTCGGCAAAGGTGGTCGGGGCTGTGTCGAGCATTTTGATCTCGGACAAGATGACGTTCAGGTGCTCGTGGGGACCTTGGGTAAAGCCTTTGGCACTGCCGGGGCCTTTGTTGCCGGTAGCGAAGAGCTGATCGAAACCTTGGTACAGCACGCACGGACCTACATTTACACCACCAGTATGCCGCCAGCCGTAGCGATGGCGACACTGGCGAGTCTGAAAATCCTGCGCGACGAAGAGTGGCGTCGGGATAAGCTGGCTGCACTGATCCAACAGTTCCGTGACGGTTGTGAACAACTGGGACTGGAATTGATGGATTCGCCGACACCGATACAGCCGATTATGGTTGGGGATTCTGCTGAAGCGATGCGTATGAGCGCCGCGATTGAGGCTGAAGGCATTTTTATCGGTGCAATTCGTCCACCGACCGTACCGCAGGGCAGTGCCCGGCTACGGGTGACGTTCAGTGCAACCCATACCGAAGCGCAGGTGACACGCTTGCTGGATGTACTTGAAAAAGTGAGTCAGAAACGTGATTAAACTGTACACCGAAACCTGTGGAGATCCGTCCAAGCCTGATCTGGTCTTGCTGCATGGCTGGGGAATGAGTTCCTCTGTCTGGCAAACGGTTTTACCGTTGCTGGAGGCGCACTTCAGACTGACATTGATCGATCTGCCTGGGCTGGGAAAATCGCCTGCATTGGAACCTGAGTTTACGTTTGATGCTGCGGTTGATGCCCTGTTAGATGCGGCGCCCGAACGGGCCCACTGGCTGGGTTGGTCCTTGGGTGGTCAGCTTGCTGTTGCCGCTGCGGCTAAAGCTCCGACACGTATTTCGGCGTTGATCACGGTGGCATCTAATCCATGTTTTGTTGCCCGAAACGATTGGCTGTCAGCGATGGCGACCGATACCTATAACGGCTTTAAAGACGCGCTGAACGACAATCCGGCGAAGACACTGACCCGCTTTATTATGTTGCAAACTCAGGGGGCCGACGCAGGTCGAGATACCCTGAAATTGCTCAAACAGCTGGTCAAAGACGGTTCGCCTGCTGCATTGGCGTCAGCGCTGACTTTGTTAGAGACCGATGCGCGTGCTTCTTTGATCGATGTGAAACAACCTGTGCTGATGCAGTTTGGTGATAAGGATCTGTTGGTTCCGGTGGCCGCTGCTGAAGCGTGTGGACAACTGAATTCTGCCGCACAAACGACTGTTTATGACGGTGCAGGCCATCTGCCATTTATCTCTCACTCCAAGTTGTGGAGCGATGAGGTCATCAATTTCTTGGCGAGCGTGTCTGCATGAGTCCCTCGGCCTTTGATAAAAAACGTGTCGCTGATTCTTTCAGTCGTGCCGCCAGCTCTTATGATTCCGTTGCGGAACTGCAACGGGATGTGGGGCATGAACTGCTGACGCGCTTGCCTGATACCCAGCCAGAAGTGGTGATGGATCTGGGCAGTGGCACAGGGTATTTCACGCCACGCCTCAAACAACGTTATCCACAGGCGTTTATGATCAGTCTGGATCTGGCGGAGGGGATGCTTAATTTCTCCCGTGAACGGCGTCCGGTTGACGATACAGTGTGGTTATGTGGCGATGCAGAAGCGCTGCCACTGGCGGATAATTCCGTTGACCTGATCTTTACCAGCCTGGCGATTCAGTGGTGTGAACAGACCGATCGTCTCTTCTCAGAAATCTGCCGAGTGTTAAAACCCGGTGGCCGTTTTGTGTTTAGTACACTGGGTCCGGACACACTGCATGAGCTGCGTACGGCGTGGGCTCAGGTAGATGATCTGATCCATGTTAATCAGTTTATTGACTGGTCTGAGATGAAAGCGGACGTGCCTGAAATGCTGCATATCGATACCATCGAAACTGAATTTCGCGTCTGCCGGTATGCCCGCTTACGTGATCTGACGAATGAGTTAAAAGGCATCGGTGCTCACAATATGAATGCCGGTCAGCCTTCTGGTTTGACCGGTCGGGCACGGGTCAGAGCGTTTAGCGAAGCCTATGAAGCGCAGCGGCACGCGGAAGGATACCTGCCTGCCACTTACCAAGTGTATTACGGCGTTTTTAGCAAACGTCAGACAAATTAAGCGAAACGAATATGGCGAAGAGAAGCTTTTTTATTACCGGCACGGATACTGATGCAGGTAAAACCATCGTAACCGCCGGTTTACTGGCTGCGGCCAATAAAGCAGGTAAACGGACGATTGGTCTGAAACCTGTGGCGGCGGGCTGCGAAGATACTCCAGAGGGTTTGCGCAACTCTGATGCGGTGTTGCTGCAGGAAACTGCCAGCGTGAAGCTAAGTTACGATCAGGTGAACCCCATTGCGTTTGAGCCTGCGATTGCACCGCATATAGCAGCGATGCGAGAAGGTCGTATGCTGTCTGGGGACCGTATTGCGGCGTACTGTCGTGGCGCGATGATGCAACCCGCTGATCTGGTGCTGGTGGAAGGTGCAGGTGGTTGGCGTGTTCCGCTGAGCTACCGTGAAACCATGGCGCAGATCCCTAAATCGTTGCAGGTGCCGGTGATTCTGGTGGTGGGGATGAAGCTGGGTTGTATCAATCATGCGTTGATGAGCGCAGAAAGTATCTCGCGTGATGGTATCCCGTTGGCGGGGTGGATTGCTAATCGCGTCGATGCTGATATGGATTGTTACGAGGAAAATCGTGACACCATTGCCAATATGCTGCGTGCTCCCATGCTGGCGGAGATCCCTCATGTTTCTGATCCGACGCCGGACAACATTGCCGAATTTATTGATATTGATCGACTGTTTGCTGGCTAATTAGTGACCAGATTCTGATTCTGGTCTACACTCCTTTCTGGAAGTATGACTATTTGTAGTGATTTCATCCGTTGATGAATGTGCTGCAGGGTATGAAGGAAGGTTGAGAGGAGGTCCTATGAACGTCACCAATGCACTGCAATCCGGCGTAATCGGACA
>JAGSHA010000346.1 GCA_023954795.1 Oceanospirillaceae bacterium
CCACTCAGACCTCGACACCATTTTTGATGACCCTGACGATATCTATGGTTACATGGCCCGCCCGCATGATGATCCCTATTACAACGGCCAGTCTCCCCTGGAGTTGATCAGCAGCGGAGACCTGACCGTGTTTGGCCGTATCTGCTGGCATATCGATGCGATGCGGATAAATTGATGCGCTGCTAAGCTCTGCGCTAATAAATACAAACCGTGAAGAGCTATTTGAGACCAGAATTCTGATAAGAGTGCGCCAGATCCCTTAATTCCTCTAAGGCTGAGGAGGCATCTATTCCGCGATCAGCGACCGATTCGATCCACATTTGATCCAGCCCTTTCGTGATGTTCATAAACGCCTGTCCCATCGGATCTTGGTGTTGAAGCTGAGTGATGTGCGCACCTGATGACCGTGCAGTCTGATACCCCTCTGTATCGGCTAGCTCCCATGCGCGACCGGCGAGAGCGGATAACCTCTCTCCGGAAATACTCAAAATAGCCTGGCGGTCTTCTTTGCTGAGTGAATCAAGAAATGCCGGGTTGATGAACATACTAAAGCTCCCTAGATACATACCGCCTTCCAGCTGAATGATATGTTTGGCCAGATCATGCAATCGCAAACTCTTCTGTACTGAAAAGGGAATGAATACACCATCAATTAACCCTTGTTCCATCATTTCGTACACTTTGTCTGCCGGTGCGGTGACAGACGTAACCCCCATCCGTTTGGCGATCTCACTCTGTATTCCTCCGCCAATGCGTATCTTTTTCCCCTTAAACTCCGTGAGTGAGGTGATGGGATTCACAGTGTGGATTTGGGCTGGACCGTGAGTAAATAAAGCGATGAGAGTCAGTCCTTCGTGTTCACCCGCACTGGCGAGATACTTCTGATGAATTCGCCAGTGAGCGACGGACGCAGCTTCTGCGTTGATACCATACATCGGTAACTCGACGATTGATGTGAGTTTGAAGCGACCGGGGACATATCCATGAAAGCTCCAGCCTGCATCAGCGACCCCGTCTTCGACGAGTTCAAACAGTGACTTCGGATGTCCCATTCCGTACTCAAGCTTTATCGTCACACGTCCGTCGGTGGCATCATCGATCCATTCACCATAGGTTTTCCAGACAACACTATTTTGAAAGTGAGAAGGGGGTAACCATGTGGCCACGTGCATAATTTTGTCGGCATAGGTGGTCATAGGCAGTAGTCCTATTAAGAGCCCGACAACTGCCCGAACAGTGAAGGAAAGAGAGCGTTTGTAGCAATCGATTCTATTCATTGAGATCCGATAGATCGTAAGGGTTACCAACAATGACGTGTGATACATGTTGTCTTTATCAAAGTCGGTATCCCATGTGATTTCAAGCGAAGTATCAGCGCAGTTTATTTAATTTCCATCAGATCTGAACCGACAACAACTTCACCCTGATAGTGTTTTCTGACACCTTTAATCCAAAGCTCGGGTTTATCAAACGCAGGCAGGCCCGTAGGTACAAAATGGCTGAGCACTAACGTCTTAACACCTGCGGCCTGTGCGACTTCACCGACCTCTTCCGTTGTTGTGTGCGCCTCAATAATATGGCGCTTCAATGCTTTATTGCCCGGATCAATTCGGTTCACGATCGCGTCTACGCCGTGCACACTCACCACTTCGTGTACCAGAACATCGGCACCTTTGGCTGCTTTAATCAGGTTTTCACTTCGCGCAGTATCGCCAGAGAACACAATGGAGCGATCCGCTGTGTCGAAACGAAACCCATAGGACGGTTTAGCGGCGGCATGGGGAACTTCAAATGCAGTCACTGTGACATTCTCATCTTTATAGATGACACCGTCCTTCTGAATATTGTGTGCACGTACCAGATCACTTAAAGGAACCCGGTTTTCATCAGTAATCCGAAGATTAATTTCCCATGCCATGTACTTCATATAGTCAGATGTCATCTGCTGAAGGGGTGGTGGTCCATACGTATCGACCGGATTTTTCAAACCGCTAAGCCATGAGCGCAACAGCAGGGTGCCATAGTCCGCATTGTGATCGGTGTGGTTATGGGTAATGAAGACCGCGCGTAGCTTCTTCGCAGATACCCCCGCGAGTGCCATCTGGCGTGCGACGCCATCCCCGGCATCGATGATGTAGACATCGTCATTGACGATTAATGCATTGGCCGGTTGAGCGCGCGCTTTTTTAATCGATGGACCGCCAGCGGTTCCAAGAAGAATAAGACGAGTGTCTGTGGTATTTGTCGTTGCAGCATTAACCTGGTTGGTGATCGTGCAGAAGGACAGCAGTGCTGTGAGGCCCAGCCACACGTGGCGATGTGTGAAGTTGCGAATCATCTTTGTTTACCTGATTTTTATTGTTGAATTTCTATTTCATAAGTTGGTTAAACGATAGGGAAAAAGAAAATGGTGAAATAGCCCCTTGTTTCACCAGGTGAAACGATGCAGTCTTTTAGTGATTGGTAGCTGATCAGGTGGCAGGTTGTGGCTGAAGTGAAGACGATTCGAGCATTGGCACGAGGGCTTGAAGTCCTGGAATATTTGAGTAAAAAACCCAGCGCTACCCTCAATGAGTTGCATCAGGAAACAGGGCTTCCCAAGGCAACGCTACTCCGCATACTGCTGACGCTGGAGGACAGCGGTTGGGTATACCGTAGTTTGGGGGATGGTCACTACCGACTGAGTACCAAAGGGCCGATGATGAATCCGATTTCATCAGCAGAAAATGCACTGATTGAATATGCCGCGCCTGTGCTGTTGGAACTGTGTCATCGCGTGGGCTGGCCTTCAGATCTGGCTATTAGGGATGATGCCAAAATGCGCATCATTGACTCAACACGTCGTAAAAGCCCGCTTTCGGTGAATAAAGACGTTGTTGGATTTTGCCCGCACATGCTGCGTTCTGCGTTGGGGCGTGCGTACCTTGCTTTCTGTCCCCGCGACGAACGGCAACAGATTCTGAATATGCTAAAAGCATCGAAAGAGAGTTTCGATCAGGTGTCCCAGGATGATGCGTGGGTGGATCATCTGCTAGATGATTCCCGATCACGTGGTTATGCGGTGCGGGAAGCCGGATATTGGGGACATATTGTCGACTATCCGTCGAATGTTGATGCTATCGCGTTGCCTGTCTTGGTGAGGGAGCAGGTCATCTGTTGTATCAGTATTGCCTGGAATACCGGTGCCGTTACGAAACAGCAGGTCGACGAAGAGCTTTTTCCCGCACTTGTATTAGCGGTTGAAGAACTCACTGATGTCTTGCAATGGGACTCAGAGTCTTTCAAGTAGTTTGGGAGCCGCCACCTCGTAGATCAAGGTATCGACTTGGCATAAAGAACCTATATATCTACATTGCTGTGAATTCAAGATGGATACAGCCTAAGCAGGATCAATAGAATGGCGTTTAGTGCATGGATGCTCTAAAAGTTACTTGACGAATATCAAGGTGCTGGATATTAATGGGCGCACAGTTTTTGAACTTTGGCTAAGTAATGAAGGATAGGGTTCTGGATACGGGGCAATTAAGCACACCTAGTGAGCTTCAAGGAATGGATGTTGACGTCGGTCGTGCAGCGCACACGGTTACCCAAGCCTTAGATTACGTTGGAATTGACGATAGAAGTCACGGTCGTCGGGTGGGTTTAATCTGCCATCGTATTGCGCACTTAATGGGTTGGGATCGCGATAGACGGCACTATATTTTGTTGGCCGGCATGCTGCATGACAGTGGCGTATCGTCCACTGCGGTGCATAAAAAGCTCGCAGATGAATTGGAGTGGAATGGGGCTGAACAGCACTGTATCCGTGGCGATTACTTCCTGCGTAATTTTCCTCCATTCCGTCGCTACGCCGAAGCGGTACGTTACCACCATACCCGCTGGGAGCATCTGCCAGAGTCACTGAATCAAACGACGCGTGAGTATGCCAATCTGATTTTTCTTTCAGATCGGTTAGACGTTATCTATGCCTCGTTTATTCAAAC
>JAGSHA010000460.1 GCA_023954795.1 Oceanospirillaceae bacterium
GAAACGCCCGGACCCTTTCGTGAATCTCGATCCGGAGCAAGTGATCCATATCGGCGCGCTGTCGAAATGTCTGGCACCTGGACTGCGGGTTGGCTACATACAGGTTCCCCAGCGGCTTTACGAGCAGATGACCACCACCCTGCAAAATCACAGCTGGATGACCAGCCCTTTGCTGACCGGTATCGCTACAGAATTGATTCAAAGCGGTGATGCTGTACGGGTACTGTCACAGATTCGCTCAGAGATGAAGATACGTCTTGAGATCACCCGTGAGATTCTGGGTGATTTTGATCTGCGTACCAGCGATAGTTGCTTCCATATTTGGCTGACGCTGCCGGAACACCTGCGTCTTGGAGAGTTCGTCACAGCAGCCACTGAAAATGGGATCAGCCTGAAATCTGCCGAACTGTTCGTGCCTCCCGGCGGTGCGGTGCCACCTGCGGTACGACTATCGGTAAGCTCCCCTGCCAACCGCGATATTCTGCGTGCCGGTTTGTTAAAAGTACGAGAACTGTTAGAACAGGAACCGACCGGTGGTTTTGCTTTATAAGTTACCGATAGGTTGGGCAGGACGAGGGTTGAGATATACGTGGGTACAGAGATCGGCAATCCGTTAGAACCGATGATTGCCGTCGATATGCAAATTATTGATTTTCGTTTTGCCCAGCATCTTCAGCAGGACGTTTCTAAAAAACCGCAGCATGGGATAGAAGACGTGTGACAATCGCTTTGATCGAAACAGATAATAATTCAGCCGATTCAACAAACCGGATCGGCTGCTGATCAACGCCAGAGCATGAATCGCATCCGACCCGTAATAGATCTGACCATCCAGTTTCAGTACCATGCCCTGATCGATATCCAGCCCTAACGCAGTGATCTCCTCCAATACGTCACTGTTCTCACGGGCATCAATCAACCGAAGTTTCCCCACCGTTTCACGTATTCTGACCACCTGGCAATAGTTGTCACAGGCCTGACATTCCTTATCATAAATCAGTAATACTTCATTGTTGCCCACGACCACCTCACTTCGCCCTCAAGACTCCGATATTGCATCCACTAACGCGGCCAGCGCCTGATCCGCATCTCTGAAAATGGGCCAGCCATCACCGGTTAAGACCGCACTGATCCCTTTAATATCCGCGATCCTCATCACCGACGCGACAGCGGTATCTGGATGACTGAGTTTGCCCTGGGGCAGAATACACAGCTCGCCGCCTTTATGCGCCCGGATCAAATCACCGGTAATCAAGGTATCCCCTTCAACAACAAAGGCCAGCTCACCGGCTGTTTTTGAGCCGTCTAAACGATACACATCCAGCCCGTCCAATAGGTCATCCCCTTCGTCCAGCCAGCGGGAACACACAATCGGGAAGCCCTCCTGCTCCGCCATCGGCCCACATATCTCTGCGCCCGTCAGATGCGCCAGCGCCTCAGCCGCACGGATATGGTCTGAGTTGGAGATCAGAATATGACTAACCTTACCCAGAGACAACAGATGCGCTTTATCGTGTTCCGATAGCGGCAGCGGATCAAACACCACATTCCCTTCATCCCTCACCCACAGATAGCTGTGAAAATCGATATTCCGATCTTCATCAAATTCACTCCAGCAATACAGATTATTTTTATGAAGTAGTTTCATAACAATCTCTCAACGGCGTTTGGTGTATTCGACAGACAGGCACGGCTTGTCATCTGCCATCCCATATCAATTGCATTCGCTAATTATGGTGTACAGCAGTGATAAAGCCAGACGGGAGCCGACAAAGGTATGTGACTTAGAACGGGTACTGAGAGTGATATCGCGGAAAGTAGAAGGGTCGGAGATCTCCGACCCTTGAGAGTATTTGTTAATCTTGGGTCGCTTATCAGCTAGCCCCGTTAAACCGTAGCAAAGCAGATTCCAACGTCTGGCTGATCAATGCATTGATCGTCATTGGACCCACACCGCCCGGTACAGGGGTGATTGCAGTCGCTCGATTTTCTAAACCTGCTTTTTCGATATCACCAATCGCACCCGGATGATAACCGGCGTCGACAACCACCGCGCCATCTTTGATCCATTCCGCTTTGATCAGTTCCGGACGACCTACAGCCCCCACAACGATATCAGCACGACCCACCTGCTCTGCCAGATTTTCAGTACGGGAGTGACAGATCGTTACCGTAGCATTGGCATTCACCAGCATGGCAGCCATCGGCTTACCCAGAATAGGGCTACGACCAACGACAACTGCATGTTTGCCTTCCAGCGGGATATCGTAGTGACGCAGCAAGGTCATAATACCGGCTGGCGTCGCGGAGCCAAATGCGGGCTCACCCATCGCCATGCGACCGAAACCTTGCGTGGTCACACCATCAACGTCTTTTTCGATGGCGATGCTATCAAAACAAGCGCGCTCATCGATCTGGTCCGGTACAGGATGCTGCAACAGGATACCGTTAACAGATGCATCGTTGTTCAGACGGTTGATCTCAGCTAACAGCTGCTCAGTGGTGGTGCTGGCAGGCATTTCGATGCTGAGTGAGCCCATCCCGACACGCTTGCAGGCGTTGATCTTCATCTGCACGTAGGTGGCTGATGCTGGATCGTCGCCGACCAAAATCGTTGCCAGCGTTGGTTTACGACCGCCATCTGCGATCAGTTTTTCTACGGAACTGTGCAGTTGTTCTTCGCGGCTTTTCGC
>JAGSHA010000175.1 GCA_023954795.1 Oceanospirillaceae bacterium
AAGTGAGAAAAGCCAAGATATTGATCTAGCGTATCACTTCAAATTACCAGCTGCATGTTTAAATTCTATGTCATGTTACGTCGGACGGAGTTAAATAATCGAATGAAAATTCATTAAATTAACTTCCTGCATTAACTTGTAGTAAAGCTGGATTCTTTATATTCGTGATGCAGGCGCAATAGTTAATGAGGTATGGATATTGATTAGTGTTCGGAGAAACAAAACTATATAAAGCGGAAATAACCGAGGGATTTATTTGTAAGCGCATAGCTGGCTAGTTAATTCATGCACAGATCGTATAAGGAGAGTTTCTGGGTAAGGAACGCGCGAATATGTGCACTCTAGAGTACGGGTTGAAGGCGTTGAGGGGTAAAGAAGTGGTGGGCCCAGCAGGACTTGAACCTGCGACCAACGGATTATGAGTCCGCTGCTCTAACCAACTGAGCTATAGGCCCGAAATGCGACGCCAATGATACCCTGATAGATATCATTGGCGCAATACGCTGAATTAAAAGGAAAATTATTCGTCGAGGAAACTACGAAGGTGCTCGGAACGGCTTGGGTGACGTAGCTTACGAAGCGCTTTGGCTTCGATCTGACGAATAAGCTCTCGTGTTACATCAAACTGTTTACCAACCTCTTCCAAGGTATGGTCAGTGTTCATGTCTATGCCAAAGCGCATACGCAGTACTTTTGATTCGCGGGCAGTTAATCCGGAGAGCACATCCTTGGTTGCTTCGCGTAGCCCTTCTCCTGTCGCAGAGTCGACCGGCGAGTCAATGGTGACATCTTCAATGAAATCACCCAGACTGGAGTCTTCATCGTCACCAATAGGCGTTTCCATGGAGATCGGCTCTTTAGCGATCTTGAGTACCTTACGGATTTTATCCTCAGGCATATCCATGCGCTCCGCCAACTCTTCTGGCGTTGCTTCACGTCCCATCTCCTGGAGCATTTGGCGAGAGATACGGTTCAGTTTGTTGATCGTTTCGATCATATGAACCGGAATACGAATTGTGCGAGCCTGGTCGGCAATGGAGCGGGTAATAGCCTGACGAATCCACCATGTTGCATAGGTGGAGAACTTGTAACCACGGCGATATTCGAACTTATCAACGGCTTTCATCAGGCCGATGTTGCCTTCCTGGATCAGATCCAGGAATTGCAGTCCGCGGTTAGTGTATTTTTTCGCAATAGAGATAACCAGACGTAAGTTCGCCTCAACCATCTCTTTCTTGGCCCGGCGGGCACGCGCTTCACCGATCGACATGCGACGGTTTACTTCTTTGATTTCGGATAGAGTCAGGCCGGTAGCATGTTCCATCTGAATCAGTTTCTTCTGAGCGCGTTTCAACTCGATCAGGTTGCGTTTAATTGCTTTGGAATAATCCGCACCTTCGGCGATCAAGGAATCAAACCAATTGGTGTTGATTTCGTTGCCAGGGAAAGAGGTGATGAAATCACGACGTGACATGCGACAACGCTGTGTGCAGATACGCATTATGGTGCGTTCCTGTACACGGATGCTGGTGATTGAAGAGCGAACGCGCTCAACCAGAGTATCGTAGAAGCGAGGTGATAGCTTGATTGGTGCGAAGGCAATGCCTACTTCAACCATTGCATCAGATGCTTCTTTGGAGTTGTGTCCTGAGGCTTCAACGGCATCCAGATACTTATTCATGTTATCGCGAATAAGACCAAAGCGCTTGGCGGCTTCCTCAGGATCGGGACCTCGATCCTTTTCTTCTTCGTCATCATCATCGCTATCAGCTGCAGCGGCTTGAGCTGCACCTGGCACTGGAATAGCTACGCCATCGTCAGCATCAATGTATCCGCTGAAGATATCACTCAGACGGCCGCCATCTTCCTGCAACGTCGAATCGTAAGCATCCAATACGATATTGATTGAACCTGGGAAGGAGGCAAGAGAGGTCATAACCTCACGGATGCCTTCTTCAATGCGTTTGGCGATATTGATTTCGCCTTCGCGGGTAAGCAGTTCCACGGTACCCATTTCACGCATGTACATGCGCACTGGGTCAGTGGTACGGCCCGCATCAGACTCTACCGCCGCGAGAGCCGCTACGGCTTCTTCGTCGGCTTCTTCCGCAGAATCACCTTCCGTCATCAGGAGCGTTTCTGCGTCCGGAGCTTCTTCTGACACGGATATGCCCATGTCATTGATCATGCGGATGATATCTTCAACCTGATCCGGATCGGCTATATCTTCCGGAAGATGGTCGTTGACTTCAGCGTAGGTAAGGTAACCTTGTTCTTTACCACGGGCGATCAATTCCTTGAGGCGCGACTGCTGCTGCTGAGAAGTATCGGACATGTGACCCTGACTAGATGACAGTGAATGATGAAAAAATTAGCAGGCAATTATAGCCATGAATGGGCGTTTTTTCTACAAAAAGAAGGCGCTAATAATTGATGCTGATGATTAAAAAATAGACCAGATTTGAAACGCTTGCGATTATTTCGCTGGATTTGGTGCTTGATTAAGGTGTTGTTTAAGCAGGAGCTGGTTCAACTCGTTCTTTTCTTCTTCACTACGACTGATTTTTTTTGAGAGTTCGTTCAGGCGTAAATCATCGATGCGGCTTTCCAGCTTTGGCAGGGCATCGCGTAAAATTTGTTCAGCTTTTTGGATGTCGTTTACGGGATCAGTGTACGTAATGCCGTTCAGTGTCATGAGATAGCCGCTGAGTACAGGGTCTTCCTGCCAGTCGACATACAGTGTGCCCAGCGTTGCGCGTGGATGGCTTTTTAAGTAATCAATCAGCGCGCAAAGGAGCGGGATATTTTGTTCCGGAAGTTGATCCAGCTTGACGGGAAGTTCGCATAGGCGTGCCAGCGTCGGAAAGTGGAGGAGTAAAGAGATAATGCGTTCGCTGAGTTGAACGGTTCCTCTTCCCGAGCGCGGAGCATCTGATCGACGAGGTTTGCTGCTCTGTTGGCTGGGTTGTGGATATGTTGGCAGTAGTTCGGGATCGCCGTAGTCACCCTCATCGTAATAGTCAGGTACAAAAGAATCTGGCTCTTGCTGAGAAGGTGGTGCTGCTTGTGTTGCGCTATGCAGGTTCACAACGCTTTCAAGTTGATCTTGTGACAAGCCCGTCAGTTCGCTCACGCGATCCAGCATCATCTGTTTTAGAATGCCGGGTTTCATGGTCTGAATCATGGGCAGGGCGGCGCTACTGAAACGGGCGCGGCCATCCATGCTGTTCAGATCCATCTCTTCTGAATGGCTTTTAAAGAAGAATTCGGCCAAAGGCAGGCCTTCATCAAGGCGTTTGCTGAACTGCTCTGTGCCTTCTTGTCTCACTAAACTGTCAGGGTCTTCACCGTCCGGCAAAAATAGGAATCGAGCTTCCTGACCATCTTTAATAACGGGTAGGGTCGTGCTGAGTGCGCGTTTTGCGGCAGTACGGCCGGCTTGATCTCCGTCGAAGCAAAAAATAACTTCGGGTACCATCTTAAAAACACGTTCCAGATGCTGTGCTGAAGTTGCAGTGCCTAGTGTAGCAACCGCGTAGTGGATGCCATATTGAGCGAGTCCTACGACATCCATATACCCTTCTACTATTAGAAGGCGTTCCAGCTTTTGGTTGTGTTTGCGTGCTTCGTAAAGTCCGTAAAGCTCGCGGCCTTTGTGAAACGTCTCCGTCTCGGGCGAATTCAGGTACTTAGGTTTATCGTCGCCCAGTACACGTCCGCCAAAGGCGATAACCCGTCCGCGCTGATCGCGAATGGGGAACATAATGCGGTTGCGGAAACGATCGTAATCGCTGTTGCGCTCTTCGTTGTGGATAAGTAGTCCGGCCTGCTCAAGCAATTGCCGGTTTTTTTCGTCGTTACCTACTTTTTCCAGGAAGTTGTCCCAGCCCGGAGGGGCGAAGCCTATATCAAATGCTTTGGCAGCCTGGCCTGATAAACCGCGAGATTTTAGGTACTTTACTGCTTGCTCGCGAGCAGGGTGGGAGCGCAATTGCTGGGTATAAAACTGCGATGCTTGTTCCAGAAGGT
The DNA here is from genome assembly GCA_023954795.1 of Oceanospirillaceae bacterium. Lineage (GTDB taxonomy): Bacteria > Pseudomonadota > Gammaproteobacteria > Pseudomonadales > Balneatricaceae > Pontibacterium. The sequence continues at coordinate 4,030 of JAGSHA010000175.1, forward strand.
CGTATAAAGACTTGAGCTGCTGCTGTTGCTGACGGTTATGCTGGGATTCCTCGCGTGGAACCTCCATACCCGCCATCTTGGCTAACTCTTCAACCGCTTGAGGGAAGTCCAGATGGTCGTATTCCATCATGAAGCCGAGGGCATTGCCACCTGCGCCACAACCAAAGCAGTAATAGAACTGTTTCTCTTGATTGGCTGTAAATGATGGCGTCTTCTCTTTATGGAATGGGCAGAGGCCAGAGAAGTTTTTACCGGTGCGCTTTAGCTTTTGGACACGCCCATCCAACACATCGATAATATTTACGCGTGCAAGAAGGTCGTCAATAAAGTGCTGTGGGATGCGTCCGGCCATGTGAGAGCTGCAGCTTATGAGTACGGCGGCAGCTTAGCTGGTCAAACGTTGTTTTACGAGTTTAGACGTTTCGCCAACGTCGGCGCGGCCTTGAATCTGGGGCTTAACGATCCCCATAACCTTGCCCATATCTTGCATGGACAGGGCGCCGCTGGCGGTAATTGCCTGGTCGATCAGATCACTGATCTCTTCTACTGTTAGCGGTTGCGGCAGGAAAGTTTTAATCACCTCCAACTCCCGTCGCTCCACGTCCGCCAGATCCGGGCGGTCCGCTGCTTCATATTGCGAGATCGAGTCGCGGCGCTGTTTAGACATCTTGTCTAGCGTCGCTAAAACTCGGGCATCATCCAGCTCAACGCGTTCGTCAACTTCGATGCGTTTTAGTTCGGCGAGCATCATACGAATCGTACCCAGGCGTTCCTTATCTTTGGCACGCATGGCAGCTTTCATCTCAGTGGTGATCTGCTGCTTGAGTTCGGACATCGTAGGCTCTACCTGTTTTAAGCTGGTGAGGATCTTTCTCGTGGATTAGTACAGACGTACGCGACGAGCGTTTTCGCGAGAAACTTTCTTCGCGTGACGTTTAACCGCTGCAGCTGCTTTACGCTTACGAACAGAAGTTGGCTTCTCGTAGAATTCGCGACGGCGAACTTCAGCCAGAACACCTGCTTTTTCGCAAGAACGTTTGAAGCGACGCAGAGCTACGTCAAATGGCTCGTTATCTTTAACTTTTACCGCTGGCATGTGTATACAAACCTTAATTTATTGAGTTAATCCACAGTCTCATCACAGATAGCAAAAAGTCGCACCTGTGGCGAGGGGCAAAATTCTAATGCTGCTTACCATCGATGTAAAGAGCAATACCGTGATATTTACAACAGATTGCTGGATAATATCGCTTCCAATCATCAATTACAGTTTAGACAAGATGCGTGTATTAGGAATCGAGACCTCCTGCGACGAAACTGGTGTCGCTATCTATGACAGTGAACAGGGTTTGCTGGGCGATACGTTATACAGTCAGGTGAAGATGCACGCTGAGTATGGCGGTGTTGTGCCAGAGCTGGCCTCCCGTGACCATGTGCGTAAATTAATTCCCCTGATTCGGGAAACGTTCCAACAAGCGGGATTGGCACACGGAGACGTCGATGCCATCGCCTACACCGCGGGTCCCGGTTTGATCGGTGCGCTGATGGTCGGCGCTTCAACAGGACGCGCATTGGCGCTGGCGTGGGATAAACCTGCGATTGCTGTGCATCATATGGAAGGCCACCTTTTGGCCCCTATGTTGGAAGATGCTCCGCCAGCGTTTCCTTTTGTTGCATTGCTGGTGTCGGGTGGTCATACCCAGCTAGTGCGGGTAGATGGGATTGGGCGTTATGAACTGCTGGGCGAATCGCTCGACGATGCTGCGGGAGAAGCGTTTGATAAAGCGGCAAAAATGCTAGGACTGGATTATCCCGGAGGGCCAGAGATAGCACGTTTGGCTGAACTGGGGGATGTGACACGCTTTAAGTTCCCACGACCAATGACGGACCGTCCCGGTCTGGATATGAGCTTTTCTGGTTTGAAAACGTTTACGCTGAACACCGCCAATGATCATCGTGACGAGCAAGGCCAGATCGATGACAAAACAATCGCAGACATTGCGTGTGCATTTGAGCAGGCAGTTGTGGATACGTTAGCTATTAAGTGCCGCCGCGCTCTGCAGCAGACAGGCATGAAGCAGCTGGTGATTGCGGGTGGGGTCAGTGCCAATCAGCGGCTGCGTGATCGTCTCGAAGAGATGGTGAATAAAGAGCGTGCAGGCCTGTATTATGCACGACCTCGTTTCTGTACGGATAACGGTGCAATGATCGCGTTTGCGGGTTGTCAGAGATTACTGGCAGGGCAAACGAGTGATCTGACTATTCTGGCGCAACCGCGTTGGCCGATGGATACGCTGGAATCAATCTGAGAGTCAGAAACGGCTCTCTTCACCGTGAATGAGTTTGCTGATGTTTTCACGGTGCGTGGTTAATAGCAGCAGGCTGATCAATAGCACGGGCATTAATAAAGGAGGCTGCACAAGCCAGGCAATGATCGGGGAAATCAGTGCGCAGCCTATTGATGCCAGTGAGGCTATGCGCCCAATACTGATCAGTGTTCCCCACAGTATTATCTGAATAATGCCCAAAGGCGGTGAAAGCGCCAGGCAGATACCGACTGCGGTAGCGACCCCCTTTCCGCCATGAAAACGCGCAAACAGTGGATAAAGATGACCAATTAAGACCGCTAAGGCCGCCCAGCTGGCGGTACTGGGCTCCAGATTTAGCCACTGTGGCAGCGACACGGCACACCAGCCTTTTCCCATATCTCCGAGCAGTGTGAAGAAAGCAGCCTTTCTGTTTCCGATGCGCAGTACATTGCTGGCGCCGGGATTGCGGGAACCCTGTTGACG
>JAGSHA010000338.1 GCA_023954795.1 Oceanospirillaceae bacterium
ACCAGCCACTGAGCACGTTCTTCCGTGATCTGCTCAGACAAGCTCGCCAACTCGGGACAGGCTACGCCGTTCTGTTGATGAAACACTTGCCAGCGTTGACGATAGCGATCATCTCCCAACACCAGATCAAACCACTCCAGCAGAAACTGCTTGATCGCAACCACAGCACTCTGCCGTGCGGCCTGAAGCTGATCAAGAAACACCTCATCCAATGGCAGGCGCCGCTCGTGATACAGGTTTTCCACCAGATCACTACGGTTCTTGAAATGCCAATACAGCGCCCCATGTGTCACCTCAGCCCCCGCCGCAATCGACTTCAGACTGGTCTGGCTGATTCCCTGCTGACTGAACATCTCAAGCGCTGTATCCAGCAATGCCTGCTTTGTTTGTTCCGCTTGCTCTTTTGTGCGTCTGGCCACGTTAACTCCTGTTTGTACTGCCATCGCTATGCTAGCGCAAAACGCCTGAACACCCTGTTACAAACAGATTAAGGTTAACGCACTGTGACGGGAGTATTACCGCACAGGTAACGCATCATCCAGATAGAATCGTCCCTGCAGGTTCTTCAGCTCCCCGGCAGTGATCCCGGCCGGTAACGTAAAGCGCGCTTTAAACTGCCCACCCGCTCTGACCTGACCACTCACATGCGCAACCGAGCGCAGGGTTTTATCACCTTTCTTGAGCAACAACCCCATGATCACCTGCTTCAGCAGCGGTCCCTCGCGATAACGCCACACTGTATCCAGCGTGCGAGCATCAGGCGATGAGGTTTTCTCCAGTTTCAGGCGCGACTCAATCGCTTTCACAAAGTTCGCCTGTGCCTGCTGGCGACGCGCTTCCTGCTTAGCCTGTTCATGCTGAACATACGCGCCAAAAGCCGTGCCTAACAACGCCTGAACACCGCCACCTTCACCCGCTTTTGCACCCTGACTTTGCTGCCAGAGCACATTATCTTTTAACAAGCTGGCATATTGTGGGTTCTGTTTACCCGATTGGTAATACTGCCTTACAGCCTGCCCCACCTTCGCGGTCTCAGACTGGCGCTCTGCATTCACAGGGTGATCATGAGCAAACAGAGCTCGGGCATTACCTTCCAACTTATACTGGCGCGCCCAGATACGACTTGCCGCCATCGGATCAAACCCCGCTAGAGCACTGTAGAGAATACCTATCCGGTCAGCTTCACGTTCGCTTTCATGGGTAAACGCCGCCTGATAACCACCCTTGCGGGCAGAGTTAGAGCGGGCCAGCGCACTCAACTGAGCATGACTCTGTCGTTCGAAAACATGGTTCGCCACGGTATGAGCGATCTCATGTCCCAGCACTGCAGCCAACTCATCATCATTCTTCAGCTGCTTCATCAGTTCCAGATGCACCACGATATAGGTGCCGCCCGTGGTGAACGCGTTAAAACTGTCACGATCGATCAGCACCGGCCGCCAGCGCTCGCTGCGCAGGTGGCTGGAGGTATGAATCCGGTCAAAGACCCGCACCAACCGGTAGTACTGATTCCGATCCAGCGCAGCATCAACCTTACGCCCTTCCTTTTTCTCTTTTGCCAGCATCTGCTCTACATAGCGGTTGCCCTGAGCAATTTGCTCAGAACGCCCGGCAAAACTCAGACTGCGCTGTCCGGTTACCCGGTCTTCTTCACTGACCGCATCAGCCACCTGATACAGGCCTTTGTCGATCTGCTGTAAAGTCTGGCATCCACCCAGAAGTGCAAACACACCTGCGGCAACTACCATCCTGAACATCCGTTGCATCAGATAATACCCCTACGTTATATAGATAAATTGCATAAAAAGACGGTTTTTTATTCCTGATTCAAATCAAATCATTCCATTATAGTATTTGTACGGCACTTGCAATTCGGATAATATGCCGCAAATGCAATATTGCTAATATTTCATCGGAAGCGTACCCCTGCGGGTAAAGTATGAATATCGCCGTATACCCAGGAACATTTGATCCTATCACCAATGGTCATTCAGACTTGGTGGAACGTGCCTCAAAGCTGTTCGACAAGGTTGTTGTCGCCATTGCTGAGAGCCCTAAAAAGCAACCACTGTTGCCTTTAGAAGCACGCACCTCACTGGTGCTTGATGTGGTAGGTCATCTGGACAATGTAGAAGTCGCGGGCTTTGACTGCCTGTTGGCCGACCTTGTCAAAGATCACAATGCTAACATTATACTGCGTGGTCTGAGGGCGGTATCGGACTTTGAGTACGAGTTTCAGTTGGCCAACATGAACCGTCAGCTAGCCCCGCAAGCGGAAAGTATTTTTCTGACCCCAGCGGAACACCTGTCGTTCATTTCATCGACCCTGATCCGTGAAATTGCCACGCTGGGAGGCGATGTGAGCAAATTTGTACATCCAGCAGTGGCGTCAGCCCTGAAAGAGCATCTGGGCAACTAATAAATTATTTGAATCAGTGAGGTAGCCGTCATGGCATTGATCATTACCGATGAATGCATCAACTGTGATGTATGTGAACCGGAGTGCCCGAATGAGGCGATCACTCCAGGGGACGAAATTTACGAAATCGAACCGTCTAAATGTACTGAGTGTGTAGGTCACTATGACACGCCTCAGTGTGTAGAAGTTTGCCCGGTTGACTGTATCCCTAAAGATCCAGATCACGTGGAAAACGAAGATCAGCTGATGGAAAAATATAAGCTGCTGACTGGCTCATAAGCGTTTGATTCCTTTCAAAAAAGCAGGCTTTATGCCTGCTTTTTTATTGCCTATACCTTTTTATCCCACCGCAAGACACGCATAAATTTTGCGCTACCTCATAAAAACCGCTGCGATTGACGTATTAATGCCAATTTTCTGAGAGAAAACTCCCCTCCTCAACAGAAATTAGCCTAGACTATAGGAGTTTTTTCAGATCATTGTTTATGGATAAAATCATGTCAGACGTGGCTGTAGCAGCTCTGCCCTCTGAGGTAAGGAATGTATTCCTGATTTCGGATAACACATCGCTTGTTTCACACCTCACAAGCCTGTTTCCTGCTACCTGTGATCTGCACATCTCCCCATCGGTATCGTCTATGCTAGATACCGAAAAATCGGCCATAACACTCATCCTGATCGATTGCTCCTCCAGCCGCTGGACAGATACGCTGCACCGACTTGAAGAGCTTCAAAAGAATGCACAGGGCTCAACCGTCGCATTGCTGAATGTCCCTGAAAAACAAAGCCTTAAACAAGCGCTGAAATGGCCGGTGCTGCGCGGGATATTTACCACCGATATGGGTGCTGACTTGTTGCTGAAGGGGTTTGATGAACTGCTGGAGGGTCGCTATTGGTTTTCCCGCAGCCAGATGAACCAGATGGCCAGTTTCCGCCAGGCACCACGTACACCGGCACCTAAAATTGCTGAAGCACTCAGCCCTCGCGAGATGGAAGTGCTGGATCTGACCTCTCAGGGCAAAAGCAACGCGGATATCGCCACAACGCTGTTTTTAAGCCAGCATACGGTCAAAACCCACCTGTATAACCTGTACAAGAAAATTGGCGTGGTTAATCGCACCCAAGCCGTTCACTGGTATCAGGAAAACCATTAAAAAACCCGTAACCGGACCAACGATTACGGGTTCATATCTTTCATCGTCTACCGACAGTTTTTATTGCTCTAACCAGTAGATCACCCGGTCACTGCCACGGAAGCGGCCGAAGGTTGCATCGGCCGATGGATTCTCATCGCCTGCTGTAGTTTCGTTCCAATCAAACTTCAGCCATGCTGGCGCATTATAAGTAATGGTTACCGTGCCCGTATTCCCTGCACCCGTTGCAGCATAAGCTAGGTTTGCTTCACCCGCTGCAACATCCGATTCGAGAGTCAGATCCGTGGTACCCGAACCCACAGGCACATTCGTCACAGACCCTTGTGGCAATGCAGATTCGCCATCGACCTGCAGAGTGATATTGCCGGTTGCCAGCGATGTACAGTCATCATCAATATTGGTTACAAAACCGGTTCCGTCGTAATACTGGATAAATACCGGCTGGTTCAGTGCAGAGGTTTCGGGCCCGTA
>JAGSHA010000328.1 GCA_023954795.1 Oceanospirillaceae bacterium
TACAGAAGACAGAAATGAGCTTTGGACCGCCCGGCACAACGCCTATTTTGCAGCTCAGGCACTGAAGCCCGGTTCTAAGGCGATAACCACGGATGTATGTGTGCCTATATCCCGGCTTGCGGATTGCATTCTGGCTGCGGAAGCCGCCGCGAAAGAAAGTGATCTGTTGTGTCCGATCGTTGGACATGTAGGAGATGGTAACTTTCATCTGCTGATCGTTTTTAATCCCGCTGAATATGAAGAGCTTGAAGCAGCTCGAAAATTGTCTGCTAAAGTTGTTGAGGGTGCTTTGGCTGTAGGCGGCACTTGTACAGGTGAACATGGGATCGGGAGTGGCAAAAAAGAGTATCTGCGTACCGAACATGGTAGTGCAGTGGAGATCATGGCGACGCTGAAGCGAGCGCTGGATCCGAATAATATTATGAACCCGGATAAGGTGCTGGATATTTAGCATCGACTGCAGTTGTTCAGGCAGTCTTGGGGGAGTTGTACGGGTGTATCGACATTGTAATCTGCATCCGGTTGATATGGAGAGTATCTATGGATGACCTGAAACCATCAGACCTGAATATCTTACTTGTAGAGCCCTCTAATGCTCAGCGTAAAGTGATTGAGCATGAATTGAGCCGTGAGGGTGTGCACAGCATTGACTTTGTAAGCGGCAAAGAGGAAGCGTTGGAACGGATCGATCAACTGTGTCCTGATCTTGTTATCTCCTCGCTCCATTTCGCGGATGGCACTGGATTGGATCTGCTGCGTGAAATTCGCGGGCAGGAGGAGCTGGAAGATCTGCCGTTTATGCTGATTACCAGCGAAGCACGCCGTGATCGACTGGAGGAGTTTAAGCAGTCCGGTGTTGTGGCTATCTTGCCGAAGCCGTTCACACATGAAAACCTGTCTCGCGCGATCAGCTCCACGCTTGATCTGCTGACAACACAGGATCTGGATCTGGAGTTGTACGATCCGGAAGAGCTACGGGTGTTGGTCGTAGACGACAGCAGGTTGGCGCGTAAGGTAATTTTGAAGGTCTTGGGTAATCTGGGTATCACCAAGATGACTGAGGCAGCCGATGGATCTGAAGCGATACAGATTCTAGGTGGTGAGAGCTTCGATCTGGTGGTTACGGATTACAATATGCCTGAAGTGAATGGTGTGGAGTTGACCGAGTTTATTCGTGGGTCGGAAACTCACAGCCATGTGCCTGTTCTGATGGTGACCTCAGAAGCAAACCAGACTCATCTTGCCAACGTGGCGCAGTCGGGTGTTAACGCCATGATGGATAAGCCGTTTGAGCCAGAGTCTGTCAGACGGTTGCTCGCGACTATGATGAACGATTAGATAGAAAAAAACGCCAAGGTAAGTGCATAAAACCCCTTTAAGATCAGAATCTTGAGGGGGTTTTTTAATGTTAGTTAAGCGGGAGAATGCTTAGCCGTTGAAGTGCATATGGTTCAGATAACAATAGGCAGTGATAAACGCAGGTTCCTGAAACTTTTTAAGGCCGGTTTCACGGAAGTCGATCATGATTGGGTTACGCTTTAACTGTTCTTTGATTTCAGATGAAGGAGTCATGACAACCTTAAGGCCTTCGATCAGCTGAATTGCTGCTTCCAGTTTAAAACCGACGGCACTGCCTGAAAACTTACCCGTCGTTGGACGCTGACGAATAACGGCACAGTCTACTCCGTAGTCTTCCATAAGCTTGCGAAACGTAAACTGGAAGTGCTGAACCTCTTCCTGATTATTTGGGTTGTGCAGGGTGAGCTTGCGCTGGCGACAATCCGGAATATCAAACAGACCGTCGGAAAGCGAGAGGAGGGTAATGATAGCTTCGCTGCCGGTTAGCTCAACGCCACAAACTTTCATAATGAGATTTCTACCTGAAGATTAATATGAGGGCAGCATTATAGCGGACTCAGTAGAGCTTGCCGACCTGATCTAGATGAGTAAGGTACAATCGAAGATCAAACTCTAGCTGGTGGTAGTCCGGTTCCATGTGCTCACAGAGTTTATAAAATGATTTGTTGTGATCTTTTTCCCGTAGATGGGCCAGTTCATGGACCACAATCATACGTAAGAAAGCCTCTGGCCCACGTTTAAAGATTGAATCGATACGTATTTCGTTTTTCGACTTTAGCTTGTTACCTTGTATGCGTGAAATTTGTGTATGCAGGCCGAGAGCATCGCGTGTGACACTGATCTTGTCGTCGTAGATCACTTTACTGACGGGGGCAGACTTGCGCAGGTAGTCGTTTTTCAGGTCCATCGTGAACGCATAAAGTGCCCGATCCGTTCGGACCTGATGTTGCTGCGGATATTTACCTAACAGCAAAGAACCCAGCTTTTCATCCTTCAGTAACTGCGTCACTTGTTGCTTCAGGTGATCTGGATATGCATTGAGATATTTTAGTTGTGACATCGATATAGTCGTCCGGTTGTTCACCGCAGATCAGCAAATTTTTATTATTTCACAGGCATGCTGACCGATATGTACTTCGTCGCCCAGATATTTTTGTACCAGTTCAGTCCCTAGCGGTGACGCCGGCGAAATCACCGTAATGTGCTGTCCGCCTATAGTGACCTCAACACCGCCTGCTGCCGGTCCCAGAAACAGGTGGCGAAGATTACCATTGTCTTCCTGTAGAAGGATCTGCGCGCCCAGAGTGACGGGTGAGTCATCTCCGAATGTTTTTGGCGGCAGCTGATGGAAGCGGGCAATGGCATCTTGTAGCTCGGCAACACGGCGAGACTGGCCTTCGGCAAGATAAGAGGCTTCCAGTCCCAGCGTGTCGTACTGTGTCTCGGCTACGCTTTCTTCATGCGTAGCGGCGTGGTGGGCTTCGTCGGCCGCACGCTGGGTATCGTCTAATGTGTGTTCCAATTGCGCCAAAATGGCGGCAACCAACGTCATGGTATCGGGTGTATGCATACTGAATCTTTGATCGATCTATTCGCTGGACGAATGTTCGTGAACCTTTTTTACGACGATATTATCGACGGAGCGCAGTGTACGGGCCATTTCCCGGGCAAGGTTCATCATCAGCACGCCAAAGTCCAGCGGGGCTTTTTCGTGGAGGTTATGGAAGAGGTGGGTATTGATCTCTAAAACAATACTGTCCTGTACTGCGATGGCACTGCCGACACGGTCGTGAAGTGCAATCATACTCATAAAACCAATTTGCTCCCCAGCCTGATAATCTCGGATGTGGGCATATTGTCCGTCATGGCATTTGTAGTACGCGATGGCACCTTTCAAAATAACAAAAAACGCATCACCGCGTTCGTTCGGCTCAAACAGAACCTCTTTCGCGTCAAGTGCGTAGAGTTTGCCTTCTTGGAACAACCAGTTCAGGGTGTCATCGGAGAGTGCACCGAATGTCGATGCTCCTTTGAAATAATCAATACTGAAGTGTGAAAGCACTTCGGGGCCCGTTAATACATGCATGCTTAACCCCTTTATCCAGAAAACTGTTCCTATTCATAAGACAACAGATTTCCGGTTACTTTCAACAAATTATTGCTGCTGGCGGCCTCCGCTTTTGGTCGTAGGGCCGCCCGGCTTTTCAGTATCCGTCGATGTTTAATCCAGCTTGATGATGCTGTTAAACGCAATAACGACCCGGTCTTCCTGCCCAAAATACGGCAGCGCGGAGTGCTTGAGGTACGAAGGAAAGATCACAATCTGGCCTTCCGTCGGTTGGAAGTCCCAAAAGCCGTTGTTGTTGATGTAGGCCGTACCTGCATCCAGATACTGGTCAGCGCAGAAGCGGGGGTCGTAGAAACGGTTGCTGCCATTACGCGTTACGATCTCGCACTCGCCGGCATCAACGTAATAGATACCGCACCACGAACAGTTGGGATGAGAGTGAGCATCGTGATAACCACCGTTCTGGGTGATGTGATACCAGGATTCGGTGATCTCGGCAGTACCAATTGCCCCCCGGGGCCAGAAGTCTTGATTCACCGCGGTTGCCACCGTGCTCAGCATATCCTCGACAAAACCGCGCAATTGGCGGATAGGAGGGATTGGTTGGGTCAGAAAGTCCAGCTTGCTTTCATAGAGGCCGTGCTTAGCATCAGTAGCAACTTCGCTTTCAATCGGCATTTGCTGCTGTTCCTGGTTGCTGTAAATCGCTTCCAGCAGCTCGGCTTTGATCGCGTCGTGATCGGGA
>JAGSHA010000224.1 GCA_023954795.1 Oceanospirillaceae bacterium
CCCGCATCAAAAAAGCGTTGATATAAACTAACTATAAGACAATTTTAACTGTCTTAAGGATTGGTAGCGGGGGCCAGATTTGAACTGACGACCTTCGGGTTATGAGCCCGACGAGCTACCAGGCTGCTCCACCCCGCATCAACGTGGGGCGTATATTATAGAGCTGTTACATCAATAACAACCTTTTGTTTTAAAAAAGTTAAATTAAGTGCTGCAGTGCAAAAAACACTCTATATCCGTCTATTCAACTGCAAGAGAGATGCTGGAATTTATCCACCATTTTGGTACCTTGCTTTAAAAGTAAAATCGAATCCAACAGAATTGATAACACGTGTCAGATAACGCCCCTCGCTGCTATATTGGCCTCCCTCAATGGAATCACCCTGACTGGGGAGATGGCCCCTTGGCTGGCAACAGCCAGTCTCACCCCTTGGGCTTATACGCCCGCTACTTCTCTTCTGTAGAAGGTAATACTACGTTTTATGGTTTACCCAGTCCGGATGCCATCCAGCGCTGGCTGTCAGAAACGACCGAGCCGTTTCGCTTCTGTTTCAAGTTTCCACAAACAATCAGCCATCTCAGCCAACTTCGTCATTGCGACAAAGAGCTGACTGAACTGTTCAACTGCATGCAGAAACTGGAAGACCGCCTCGGACTGCTATGCCTGCAATTGCCTGAAACATTTAGCCCACACCACCTGCCTCAATTACAAGATTTTTTCAGCATATTACCCACGGGATTCAACTACAGTATCGAGGTGCGCAACATCGGGTTCTTCAAAAAAGACGATCGGGAACGCGACTTCAACCGCTTACTATTGGATTCAGGCATCAATCGCACCACCTTCGATACCCGACCACTGTTTAACCACCCGGCAACAGACCATGCAACACAAGAAGCATTAGCTGCTAAACCCAATATGCCAGTACATGTGCTGGCAACAGGCATGCAACCGATGGTTCGTTTTATTACGGCGATGGATTGGGAAAGCAGTACGAACTACCTGAACCCCTGGATTAACAAGGTTGTACAGTGGCTGGATGAGGGACGCAGCCCTTACATCTTCCTGCACACTCCCGATAACCGATCAGCCCCGGATGTTGCCCGTCTATTTGCAGCAAAGCTAGAAGCAGAACGCCCCGGTCAGGTGTGCTTTACCGACTGGCCCGACTCCCAACAGCAACAGAGCGCCTTATTCTGATGAATTTTTTATATGTGATGGATCCAATGTGCAGTTGGTGCTGGGCTTTTGCACCAACAATGAAGCGACTCCAGCAACAGTATCCGGATATCCCCATAGATTATTTGCTGGGGGGACTTGCACCGGATTCAGATGCCCCTATGCCTCAAGCACTGCAACAGACGATTCAATCAACTTGGCGGCATATCAACCAACATACCGGCACACCCTTCAATCATGATTTCTGGACGACCTGCCAACCAAGGCGCAGTACTTACCCTGCCTGTCGTGCGGTATTGGCAGCCGAACAGCTCAGAGAAGGCTGCACCAGCGACATGATCAACGCAGTTCAACAGGCCTATTATCTGGACGCTAAAAACCCTTCGGATATATCAACACTATCCAACATTGCGGCAAATCTGGGTCTGGATAAAGATACGTTTATTCGACTTCTTAAATCAGAGCCCATTGAAACCCTGCTGCAACAGCACTTAAAACTGAGCCGACAGATAGGCGCAAATGGGTTTCCAAGTTTATATCTGGCAACGGACAACAACACATTGGTACCGATCAGTCTCGGTTACTCAGATTGGGAAACGGTCGAAAGGAAGTTAAAGCAGGAAATAATGCGGGGATGAGGGATCATCCCCGCGGGCAGTTATCAGGCACGAACGACAGAAACGTCTTCAGCCTGTAAACCTTTGTCGCTTTCGCGCACGCTAAACAGTACTTTCTGACCTTCGGCCAGAGAGCGATGACCACGACCACGAATATTGCGGAAGTGAACAAATACATCGTCGCCATTATCACGGGTAATAAAACCAAACCCTTTGGAAACGTTAAACCATTTAACAGTACCCATTTCGCGACCATCGTCTTCATCAGACAGGTCGGTCTCTTCCGCACCAGACTGCGCATGAACATGCCCAGATGCCGATGCAGTTGCAACTCCCATGGACGCAAATAAAGTACTCGCCAACGCTACAACAAACACAACCAACAGAACAGGAACACTCATTGGTACTTCAATACCACCGACAGCACCCAGTAAAACGGGCAACAGTACGGCAGCTAAAGCACTGATCACAACACATCGGATAAGCTTATTACCACTCATTTAGCTATCTCTTAACTCGTCTTTAATTGTTTTTAATGAAACAATGCTAACAAACAGCATTAACCCCACACATATAATCAATTTGATTCTTTTATTCAACAGCTTAAGTCATAAATACCCAATTTAATTTAAACTAAGGGGATATAAACTATGACGATATACCCTTTTTCCGAGGTATTTGAGGTAATCCATGTCACAGGATGAACGATTAACTGAATTGGAAAGCCGTGTCGCTTTCCAGGAAGACACCATTGATAAGATGAGCGCCGAGATGGCCCATCAGGAAAAGCAAATAGAGATGCTCACCCGAATGGTCAAGATCATCAGCAGCAACCTTGAATCTATGCGCGGTGATCCTTTAAGCTCAGCAGAAGACGAACCACCGCCACCACATTATTGATTTCCTGAAACGGGAGACGGGCATCATGCACTGGAGCGCACCCTTGCAGCAGTGGCTGCTGAAACTGTTCGTTAAACCCTCGATTATTGGTGAACCGGTGCTCGCTACCGGACCTCATACCTATTTCGTTCTGGAACATAAGCGCAGCAGTCTTCCACTGGTGCTGCGCAACCTGCTGCCTGCGCTCGATGAAAGCAAATTACTGTTTGCCGATTCCGGTGGTGAGCAGCCCCTTGGAGAAGATCTGTATTCGCTGATCAAAGCTCAGCGCAGCAATCCTGATATAGAGATCCAGTTGATTCCGGTATCCGTATTTTACGGCCACCTGCCAAAGCGCGAAAGAAGCCTGGTACGCGCGCTATTTGGAGAAAGCTGGACGCACGGCTCCCCCATCACCCGTGCTTTGCGCATCATCCTGAATGGCCGCAAGACACTCCTGTCAGCGGATAAACCGGTATTACTCGATACCCTGAATGAGCTTTCGATTGAGGAAGCCAGCCGTAAGCTCACCCGGGTATTGCGCACTCATTTTCAAATTACCCGACGCGCCGTACTCGGGCCAGATCTGTCGCATCGCCGGACGCTGCTCAAGCAGATCATGCAGCATAAGAACGTTCAGTCCACTTTAGATCAGCACTGCGAACAGAAAGGGATAAATCGCTTCAGCGCGGAACAGGAAAGTCAGCGGATACTGGATAGCATCGCCGCAGATTTCAGCCCCAACGTTGCCCGCATGCTTAACGCCGTTGTCAGCGTCGTAGCTAAACGGCTTTACCCGGATGGAATCCAGCTACACAATACCGAACAGGTGCGCCGCTTATCCCAGACCCACCAACTGATCTACCTCCCTTGCCACCGCAGCCATATGGACTATGTCACCCTCTCTTGGGCACTGCATCAAAAAGGCTTGATGCTGCCTCATGTTGCCGCGGGTGATAATCTGAACTTCCCGGTCATTGGCCCAATTTTACGCCGCGGTGGCGCGATCTTTATGCGGCGCTCCTTCAAAGGGGATCAGCTGTACTACACCTTGTATAAAACCTATCTCGAAACGATGAGCCATCATGGCCATGCACTGGAATACTTTATTGAAGGCGGACGCAGTCGCACCGGACGGCTATTACACGCCCGCACAGGGCTGCTGCGCATGACCATTGAGTCATACCAGGCCACGCCTAATATTCCTTTAGCGATCATCCCGGTGTGGATCGGGTATGACCGTTTGATGGAAGGCCAGGGATATCAGGCAGAATTAGCTGGCAGCCCCAAGCAAACAGAAAATCTAAGCAGCAGCTTAGCTGCACTATCGCTGCTGGGAAAACGCTACGGTAGTACCCACCTGAATATTGGCGAGCCGATATTGCTGGCCGAGCATGTGAAAATCGATCAATCGGCTGCAGATCAGGCCGCTAAGCTGGGGCAGATGACATTGCGTCAGATAAACCGCTCAGCGTCCCTACTGCCGATCAGCCTGCTCGCTACCTGTCTGCTGGCAACACCGTCTCGCCGGATGGACAAAAAGCAACTGATCGAACAGTGCCAGGCACTGATACACCTGCTCAGTCAGTTGCCAGGGCTAGCACTGCACCTTCCCGCTAAGCCCCCGGAACAGTGGTTAGAACAAGCACAGCGCTATCAGCAAATCAGTATTGTTGATGATCAAGTCTCTATTAGTGAAGAACAGGCCCAAACCCTGACTTTCTATCGCAACACCATACTTCACCTGCTCGCCCTCCCCGGCTTATACCTGTTAATGGTGAGGCGTCTTGAGGGCTGCCGCTCCCAGCTTATCAGTCGACTGCTCAGCCAGCTCTATCCCGTTTTGGATGCTGAACTGACACTGCCCTGGCACAGAGACAATCTCACAAAGACGCTGCGCAGTGTCAGGGACGTGCTGCATGACAACGCACTGCTTATAAATCAGCAGCAACACTGGCATGCACCTGAATCCGCCATCAGCCAAATGCTACAAATGACGACAGAACCCATTCTTCTGCGTTACTACCTTGTTCTGAGAATTGTTGATCGTTACCAACAGATCAGCCAGAAGGACCTCATCAGTCAAAGCGCCCGACTGGCGACAATGATTCACCGAACCTACGGATTTCAATCGAGGGAGTATGCGGATAAACGTGTGCTGAAGAGCTTTATTGAACAAGCTCTGGCTCATGAATTGCTGGGCAGTACGGACGGTCGCATTCGCCTGAATCAGGACCCGAGCCCATTATTTAAACTGGCGCGTAAGGTTTTACGCCCCCACCTGATCATCAGTATTGATCAGAAACTGGGAAGCGCAGGCTAGAAAGGTCGAACATGTGAAACAGGGAAACGGCGGCAGATCAGACCAACTTCTTCAGCGTGTAGATATCGTAGCGACTGGATTTTCCCTCTAGCTGAAAGCTAGGTGCGCGATCACCAATGGTAGGCGCTTTGCGCGGGCGCTTCACAACAACACGGTTTTCTGCAATGGCAATCGCGGCCTCTAACAGCTGCTCCGCATCGGTATCATCCCCCACCACGGGACGAAATACCCGCATCTCCTTTTTCACTAACGCTGATTTATCGTTGTGCGGAAACATGGGATCAACATACACCACCTGATAGGATTCACCCGCGGCCTGCTGTGCCCGCATCCACTCGATACTGTTTGCATGATGCAGCTGCATTCGATGAACAATTTCCGCCACATCCCAGTCTGCGGCAGCTCGTTCAAGGCCATCTTTCAACAACGCATAAATCACCGGCGCCCGCTCCACCAGCGTCATATCACAGCCCAGCGTAGCCAGTACGAATGCGTCCTTGCCTAAACCGGCGGTCACATCCAATACTTGAGGACGCACACCACTTTTTACGCCAACCGCTTTGGCGATCATCTGCCCTTTACCACCGCCAAACTTTCGCCGGTGATCTGTTGCGCCCGCAAGAAAATCAGCGTTAATGGCGCCAGGCGCCTTTTTTCCTGTCGCCTGCAGACTCAGCCCATCCAGCCCCACTTGCAGCAGCACTTCAAAGCGGTCTATCTCCTCTGATCCTGTCAACAGAGGGCACGAC
>JAGSHA010000229.1 GCA_023954795.1 Oceanospirillaceae bacterium
ATTGAACTTGCCTTCAGGACCATCAACCTGGTTATTAAACACGTAGATGACCTTGCCGGCGAACCAGATCTTGAACCCCTCTTCCTTCTGCAGGGCTTCTTGCTCAATCTCTTCCTGGCTCATCTGGCTCAGACGTTCTCTATCGTCTTCACTCAGTGTCTTAGAGGTATACCGGATCTTTTTCGCATTCTCATCTGGCCCAGCACCTAACGCCTCACCCAGAGCAGTCGCCTTGAAGGAAATGGACCCTTTATCCGAATGCAACCACTCGAAGAAACCCATTTTTTCAGTTTCATCAACAGGAACACTGGTGGTATACGAGAAATAGAACATGCCCGTATCTTTGTCGACTGTCCCCAGATCAAAACGCTCTGTTGCCATCGCCGCTGCAACCGAATCCCAGGCCTTATCGGTAGAGTCTTCAACCTTCAGCACAGGGTTACCGCGAGAATCACGACCCAGCTCAGTGCGTCCGCCAGTATCCTGTCCCAGTTTGGTCAGGGTTGGCGCATCTTCCTTATCGGACGCCTTGCTCAGATAACGCAGCATCTCGTACATCATGTCAGATTTGTATCCAACGTCACGTCCGGACTGTTCCCAGTCAATCTGCGCTATCTCATCACTCTGAGCATAACGTACATGCTTCATGTTGATGGATGTACGTGTTAGATCGCCTTTATCAGGGCGCAACTCCAAGCGCAGCTTATCTTTCGCTGGCCCTTCGACATCCTGGAATGTCAGACGCTTGATCCAACTATCCACGAAACTCAGCTGGCTGTCGTTATTCTCAATCCAGACAGTTTCCATCTGCGCGTTTCTTGCATCGGCCTTTTCCAGCTCGATACCGTTATACGCCCAGAAATCCTTTAGCTTCGGCCACACGTCGTTGATTGGAGATTCAACAACAATCAGCTTTTCAGCACCCTCTCGCGACAAACTCACCTTATCGCTGGAGGCTTCAGTATAGAAAAACTCCGGGCGAGGAATTTCGAAATCACCACTTTTTTGCGTAGCAACCTGACTGATCTCAGGAATTGCCATGCCCTGTGAGGTTTCGCGGGTACGCAGATGAGGCGGCACCTCCAACGCTTTTCCTTCACTGGCTTTTTCATAATCCTGACTACGGTCACGGATAATTCCGCTGTCACCGTAGATCGGATTATTCTCCACAACACTGCACCCTGTTTGCAGGGCGCAGGCTAAAATCGTCAGAGATACTGCCTTTTTCATAATCGTTATGGCCGTTTAGATGATACCGGTAGTACGCAGCGCGCCGCGTACCTCTTCGTGGTACTGATCGCTCAACTCAACCAGCGGCAGGCGAATTCCCTGCTGCATCAGGCCCATTTCAGCCATCGCCCACTTCACAGGAATTGGGTTAGCTTCAACAAACATGCTGTTGTGTAGTGGCATCAATTTGTTCTGCAGATCACGCGTCTGCTCGGCATCACCTGCCATCGCCAGACGACATAACTCTGCCATCTCACCCGGAGCCACGTTCGCGGTCACGGAGATATTTCCGACACCACCCAGTAACATCAGTTCCGGCGCAGTCGCATCATCACCGGAATACACTGCAAAATCTGCAGGGACAGCATCAATCAGCTCTTTCGCACGCTGCAAGTCACCGGTTGCTTCTTTGATGCCCACAATATTTGGAATCTCAGCCAAACGGCATACTGTCTCAGGCAACATATCGCACGCAGTGCGGCCTGGTACGTTATACAGGATCTGTGGGATATCAACGGCTTCTGCAATCGCTTTGTGGTGCTGGTAAATACCTTCCTGCGGTGGCTTATTGTAGTAAGGAGTCACCAGCAGGCAGGCATCAGCGCCCGCTTCTTTCGCTTCACGGGTCAGCTCAATTGCCTCAGAGGTCGAGTTTGCACCCGTACCTGCAATTACAGGGATCTTGCCAGCAACGCGTTTAATCACCCGTTTAATTACCTGGCAGTGCTCGTCACAATCAAGCGTTGCTGATTCGCCGGTGGTACCCACCGCAACGATCGCGCCTGTTCCCTTATCCAGATGGAGATCGACGACCTTATCCAGGGCGTCCCAATCAATATCTCCATTGGATGTCATAGGGGTAACAAGAGCAACAATGCTGCCAGTAATCATCTTTATCTCCATAAGGTAAGAGAGGTTATAGTAACGACCGTTACGGGCCGCCACAACAAGTACATCTGCTCTCTACTTAAATCCAGATCGTACTTGTTATCGTATTAGGGTTGGATATTCTATACGATTTTCTACACTCTTGAGTAGCCATCCAACCATTTGAAAATATAGGGAAAGCAGATGAGCACAGTAGCACTTGATCAAGCCGTACCAGATTTCACCGCTGACGCCACCAGCGAACAGACTGTTACCCTGTCTGATCTACGAGAAAAAAACGTCATTATTTACTTTTATCCGAAAGACAGCACACCCGGCTGCACCACTGAAGGCCAGAACTTTCGGGACCTTCACACGGAATTCGGCGAACTTGATACCGTCATCTTTGGTGTGTCCCGCGATGGCATGCGCGCCCATGAAAACTTCAAGGCTAAGCAGTCTTTTCCTTTTGAACTGATCAGCGACCCGGACGAAACACTCTGCAATCTTTTTGATGTTATTAAGCTAAAGAAAAATTACGGACGTGAATATATGGGCATTGATCGCTCTACGTTCCTGATCGACAAGGAAGGTGTGCTACGCAAAGAGTGGCGTACAGTTAAAGTGAAAGGCCACGTTGACGAAGTTCTGGAAGCAGTGAAAAGCCTGTAAACCAACACAATTTACAGGCCTGTTGTGCCAGCAGACTAACTCTCTGGCACATCCTGCGGCAATATAGGTGCTTTTGGCCATGCACTAAGAATGGCCTTAATCAACGTCGCTAGCGGGATCGCAAAGAACACCCCCCAGAAGCCCCACAAACCGCCAAATAACAAGACCGCAATAATAATAGACACCGGATGCAGGTTAACGGCTTCAGAGAACAATAACGGCACCAACACATTGCCATCCAATGCCTGAATGATGCCGTAAGCCGCCATGAGAATCATAAACTCATTGGTCCACCCCCACTGAAAGAACGCAATCAGAGCAACGGGCAACGTCACTAACGCCGCTCCGATATAGGGAATCAACACTGATAATCCCACCATAATGGCCAGCAATGCCGCATAGTTGATGCCCAATACGGCAAACGCCACATAGGTTGCAACACCTACGATTAAGATCTCTATCACCTTGCCACGAATATAGTTGGCAATCTGATCATCCATCTCGTGCCACACCTTAGTCATCATCTCTCGCTTGGCGGGCAGCAAAGACGCCCACCAGGATGACAGCGCTTTACCATCTTTCAGGAAGAAGAACACCAGAATGGGCACGAGAACGAAATAGATCAACAGCGCAACGACACTGCCAATTGAGTTCAGAGAGAAGGTTACAACCCACTGGCCCACTTGCGATAACTCGGCAGCCGCGGAATTGATCAACTCATTGACCTGTTCTACCGAGATCATATCCGGGTATTGCTTCGGCAATAACAGCGCGAGCTGCTGAACCTCCGACAAGATACGCGGTAACTCATTAAAGAGATTACCCGCCTGACGCCAAACCAGCGGCAGGACAAACAACAACAAAGCAAGCGTGACACTGACGAACAGAATAAAAACTAATGATACCGACAAGATATGCGAGAGCTTACGCGACTCCAGCCAGCTCACCGCACCCTGCATGAGAAAGGCCAGAATCAACCCCGCAAACACCGGCGTCAGCATCTGCCCCAACGTCAGGATGATCAGCAACGCACCACCCAGCAGGACAAACAGCAACACCGCCTCTTCGTCGGAAAAATAGCGGTCTATCCACTTGCTGAAGATCTTACGCATCTTTACTCTCAACTCTCAGATTAAACAATTATCCGCGACGGATAATATAGACATAGGGCTCATGATCAGTGAACGATTCCAACATCACGTGGTCCGATTGATCAGTGTATGCTTTGAAGTCACGGATTGAACCCGCATCAGTCGCGATTACCTTCAGCACTTGCCCCACATCTAATCGGTTAAGTGCCTGTTTTGCTTTCAAAAGCGGCAACGGACAGTTCATACCTGAAGCGTCCAGAGTGTCATCAATTACAGGTTTAGTCATTAACGTATCTTTACCGCGTACTGGGTTGAGTAGAATTCACAAGCCCAGCACTATATAACAATTTATTCAGTATTAGCAGCGCGTTTTCAGACGGATTCTAACCCATGCATATTTATCGCTTTTTTCTCCCGTTGATAACATCTTTAATGCTGTTATCTCAGACTAATTCACTACACGCAGCCGATACTGGACTGCCTTCAATCAGCGAAAGCGGGTTTTCCACCACGCCTCAAGAAGAATATATGCTGGGACGCACCTGGGTGCGCATGCTAAGAGGTTCGGCTCAACTCTACGAAGATCCGATCGTCGTCGCCTATTTGGAAGACCTGCTTTGGGATGTTGCCGAACACAGCCAACTCACAGACCGTCGTCTGGAACTGGTAGTCTTAGACAACCCGACACTGAACGCATTTGCCGTGCCCGGCGGCATCGTTGGTATCCATACGGGCTTAGTTGAGGCTGCTCAAAGCGAAGATGAACTCGCATCGGTTATCGCACACGAACTGGCTCATTTAAGCCAACGACACTATGCAGCCAACGTAGACCACCAGAAACGCAATCGCCCATTTATGCTTGCCGCATTGCTGGGTAGCTTGCTTGTTGCCGCCGCAGACAGCCAAGGTGGCGTAGCCGCTATATCCTCGACTGTCGCAGCCTCTCAAGCCTCCAGCCTTGCATTTAGCCGCCAGAATGAACGGGAGGCGGACTATATCGGCATGCAGACACTGGCAGAAGCCGGCTTCGACCCCAAAGCGATGCCCAATATGTTCTCACGCCTTCAGGCCAATGCCCGCTACGGCCGAAAACCTCCGGAATTCCTGCTCACCCACCCGGTCACAGAGTCTCGCGTAGCCGACTCGCTTAACCGTGCAGCCAACCTGCCGGCACCGAAAAAAAGAGCGGACGCTATCGATTATGATTTAGTGCAATCTCGAATCATCGCCAATTACGCGAAAGATACCGACCAGCTATTGGCGAATCTGGTCGATCAGCGCAAAGATCAGGATAGCGACTCACTGCGCTACGCGACGGTGATGGCGGCAATAGCAGCAGAAAAATTCGACGTAGCTGAGCGTGCACTCTCAGGGATGAGCACAGCGTTCTTACAAAAGCTTCCTGTCCGATTGGCAAAGGCTGAACTGAGTATCGCGCAAAAGCACTACGATAAAGCGTCACAGCAGCTCCACTCTGTTCTGAAGCTGTTCCCCGACAATTATCCGACCAACGCTCTGTATGCAGAATTATTATTGCACCAAGGCCAGAACAGCCATGCAATTGCGGTCTATAAACGACTTGCAGCACAACGTCCGACTGACGTTAATGTATGGTACAACCTGGCAGAAGTTCAGGGACTCGCAGGCAATACACTGGATGTGCATATGGCCCGTATCGAGTACTTCATGCTAACCGGCAACATAGATCTGGCCATCCGGCAGGTGAAGTTTGCTCTGCGCACCCCCCAGCTGAGCAGCGAAGAAAGAGCTCGCCTGGAAACCCTCGAAGTAGAAGC
>JAGSHA010000010.1 GCA_023954795.1 Oceanospirillaceae bacterium
ACAGTCACCAACAATGATGGTGCGGCATGTTCCTCCAACAGCTACAACCTATCTGCTAACACACAGTCTGGCTGGAACGCCTCTTTCAGTGCAGCAAGCCTGTCATTGGCACCAGGCCAGAGCAGCAGCTCCGTGCTGACCGTCTCTTCTGCCAGCAATGCGGCTAATGGTTTTTATGACATTGCCGTATCGGCGGTAAGCGGTAACTACAGCAACAATGGCAACGTGACCTACGTGGTTGATAACCCAGCGGCAAACACTCCGCCGGTTGCTCAGAACGACAGCGCTGCGACAAATTCTGGAAATTCTGTCGTGATTTCAGTGCTGAACAATGACAGTGATGCAGACGGTGACAGCCTGAACATTACCTCTGTCAGCGGTGTAAACGGTAACGCAGTCATCAACAGCAACGGTACGATCACTTTCACTCCAGCGGCCGGTTTTGCAGGTACAGAAGTGTTCAACTACAGCTTGTCAGATGGTAACGGCGGTTCCGATAATGCCAGCGTAAGCGTGAGCGTGAGTGCGGTCAGCAACAACGCGGCCCCGGTTGCTGTTAACGATAGTGTAACGATGTCCAGTAAGACAACGCAGACGATCTCCGTACTGAGCAACGACTATGATCCAGAAAACGATTCGCTGAGCGTTGTGGGTGTAAGTCAGGGCAACAAGGGTTCTGTCAGCATCAACAGCAACGGTACTATCCGTTATGTACCGGCTAAGAGTTTCAAGAGCAGTGATTCCTTCACTTATACCATCAGCGATGGTCAGAAGACATCAACTGCAACCGTATACTTGAGCTTGTCTGGTGATTCCGGTGGCTCTAACGGGAAAGGCAATGGTAAGAAGCACTAAGCAATAACTTAGCGTTTATCAGATAGTTTTAAGCACAAAAAGGGCGATTCCTGTAATGGGAATCGCCCTTTCCACTTCTAGTCCGGGTCAGGCGGTTTATACCCGCCTCCCCTTATAATTCGCACTAAGCAACAACTACAGATCTGCTCGTGCTAATGGACAATCGAAGGTTTTGTTGTAACCACCCAGCAATGCATGGGCTGCGGCAGTCGTACCGTTTGCAAATGCAGATCGTATCAGAGTGATAATTTCATTTTCAGTCAGCGGATAGTTTACTTCGGCATTCGGCGGATTCAGCAGTGCCGCAACATTAAGACGTAACGAGTGTAGAAACGCAGCTGCCACCAACCTCTCCTTCTCATTTATTCAGATGAAGCGACGCTCTGGAAAAGCACGGTCATAGCGGTTTCACAAGATATCGCTGAACCATAAGAAATCTAGATTTAAAAAACAAAATTCACGTAATAAACTGCACGTGGTGGCCGTGAGCAATTAGTGTGTAAGGACTGAAAAAAAGAGCGGTGAAACTGGCCACCGCTCTTTTTCTTCAAAGGATCGCTAGCAGACAACTAAACTGCAAACGACGAGGGTTTTAGAACGAATCATCATTTGGCAGATCACAACCGAGATTGTTGTCCTTATCAATATCAGTTGCGAGTGAAATGATGACTGCCCGGTCACCTGATGCCAATGCGATGTTAACAGCATCGATTATGGTCTGCGGATTGTTGGTCACGTAGTCCACATCAGGGTGAGTTGCGTTCAGGATTCCTGCTACAGCTGCACGCAATAGGATCTTCGCAGCACCTTTAACGGTATCGCCACCATCGTATCCCAATGCATCAAGCAGAGAGTCATTCACACTAATTGCATCGTTACCATTAAGGTAGCTGTTAGGCACAGTAAATACGTTCACAACCTTCAACCCGGTTGAGTACGATGTGGGTGCCCAGCTTCCCGGACTGTTTTTCCAGAAGCCCGGTGTACAGCCTTCCAGATCACCAATCACGGTCAGAGGTTCACAGTGTGCAGGCAGATTACCGGCCAGACCACCTAAGGTGATTGGGTTGTATACACCGTCACCACTGTAAGTTGCGAGATAAGACAACGCACCAATTACCGTTGTGAAGTTACTGGATTCCTGCGTGCCTCCACTCAATGTCCATGGTCCATCACTCACAGCGCCACCGGAGCAATCGAGCGTTGCATATCGATAGAACGTAACGCTACCGGTTGGTGTAGCCAGTACACCAGATACAGTGGCTTTGTCGTTAACAACGGAACCCGCAAATACTTCTCCACCCTGGATATCAGCATCAACGTGGCCCGGTCCTACACGAGTACCTGCGTGGATATTGGTCGCGATATTCGCATCAAGTTTATTCACGGTTAACGGTTCACAGTGATTGATCAGGTCAGCACGCACTTGGTTCAGCGTGATTGGGAAATACACCCCATCACCACTATAGGTCGCCAGATAGGACAGACCACCCGATGTGCTGGTCGTAAACGCGGTTGATTCAGCCATACCGCCAACCAGTGAAACATTTGCCTCACTCATTGGTGTACCCATACAGTTACCGGTTGAGTAACGATAGAAGGTCACCGTACCTGTTGGTGTACCCTGAGCACCGGATACATTGGCTTTATCATGCACGGTATCACCGGCATTAACACTACCACCCTGTATATCGGTTGCTACATGAGCAGGACCCACAGTAGGTCCGGCATGGATGTTTGTCGCGATATTGGCCTGTACTTTATTCACAGTCAGCGGTTCACAGTGAGTCTGTAGATCCTGCTGAAGCTGCTGTAGGGTGATTGGGAAGTATTCCGTATCACCACTGTAGGCTGCCAGATAGGACAGACCACCTGAGGTTGTTGCTGTGAATGCGTTGGATTCAGCTTTGCCACCCACCAAGTTAACGCCAGCCTGCGGTAGAGGTGTACCCGTACAATTGGCTGTAGAATAACGGTAGAAGGTCACGGTACCAGTTGGAGTATTACCTGCACCCGATACAGCTGCCTGATCGTGTACAGTATCACCCACATCGATGCTGCCACCTTTAATATCGGTTGCAACATGTGCAGGACCCACTGTTGGACCCGCATGGATAAAGGTCACGATGTTTGGTACACGTTTATTGACCGTCAGTGGCTCACAATGTCCACCAGCGGATACCAGACGTTTGTCCAGATCAGCGAGTTTGATCTCGTTGTAATACTGGTCACCACTGTAGGTTGCCAGATAAGACAAACCACCCGACGCACTCAGCAGGACGTTGCTGGATTCGGCCGTACCGCCAGACATCGCTTTTATTTCCGTCATAGGTGAACCGCTACAATTGCCGGTCGCGTAACGGTAGAACGTCACAGTACCGGTTGGCGTAGGCGCTACACCGTCACCGTTAACAAATGCTTTATCGTGAACGGTTTCACCCACAAAAGCGCTACCACCGGTAATATCGTTGTGGCTCGCATCGTGGATATTCGTTACAACCGTGGCATCCCGCTTGATCACAGTAAACGGTTCGCAATCCTCACCTGGCAGACTGGCTGCCGGATAGTTACTGTCGCCTGCATAGCTGGCGCTAAATGACCACTCACCTGCCGCTGGCGTAAACGGTGTCGACTCAGCTGTCGCTGGGTTACCTGCACCCAAGCCGACAATCTCTGCACTACCGCTTTCATTTCCCTGCATACAATCCAGGCCGGTATACAGCTGGAAGCTTACATTCCCTGTAGGATCAGGAGGGGTAGTCACACCGGAACCGGTGACGAATGCTTTATCGTGTACGTCGGTCAGTACCAGTATATCGGTCGCAAAAGTGATGTCGTTATGGTCTTTATCGTGCACTTGTGTGGCTACATCAGCCTGACAAAGCGGGAATGCACCCAGTGCATAGTCTTTTAACTGCGCGGTGACAGATTGAGACGAACGGGTTTCGGCGATAAAGGTGTTGAAACAACCCTCTTCCACACCCAGTTTGGTCATGTTGATACCACCTTCGAAGAAGGCGCCGTCAGGGAATACACCCGATGAACCGGCTTTAGGTACAAATGGCCATGGCGAACCGCTGTCATCTCCGGGGTTATTGACGGTCGCACACGCAAAATCATGAGCATCACCGCAGTCGCCCCCTGAACCCAGCATTTGCAGGGGTTTGTTTCCGCCCACCCATTCAAACACACGGATTTCACTGACTTTACCGCCCTTCACGAAATCACTCAGTACGAGGATATCGCCAATCTGGTGATTACCAATAAACGGATCGGCGGTGTTGGGGTCTCCGTCAATGTCTACACTAACCTGACCTTTCAGGAACCAGAAACCAACCTGAGCGTCACCACTAACAGCGAATCGGTCAAGACCGAAATACAGTAAACGGTCGCCGGCATCATGAACCACTGTACCTGTAGTCGGATAATCCGCAGGATTGATATAGGCCGCAGCAAAGGCATCCAGAATCTGGTCTTTATCCGGCGCTACGTTGTTTTCTGTACTCTGCCACTCAGAAATATCACGGACATCTTTGGAGCCCCCACCGGTAAAGTAGGTGATATCCACATCTGGATTTTCAATCGAACTGGCAATAAATACACTGACATCGGCCGCATCCGTGCCACCATATACTTCCTCCCAATCATCAGGAATCATCAACGCAGGTGATGCACCTTTGGCATCCCCTTCGAGTTCAAAAATTCCGAGCTCATCAACAGCCCAGACAGCTGTCACAACGGCAAACAACGCCGCAAATACAGCCGCAAACAGGAACGAAGAGGCACGGAATAATCTCGTTAGTCCTCTCATTTTCAACCTCCTCGGTATACGCGCGTTACTGCTGCCCATGTACCGTGGCCCGTCACTCATGCCTTACTTGCTGAGCGACAGGTCTGGTGAATAGAATCTCTACATATATGCAGAGTTCCCCTGCCTGATACGCCAAGTCGGATGAAACGTTACCTTGAGGAATAACCCACTCAGGCGATTCTG
Organism: Oceanospirillaceae bacterium; assembly: GCA_023954795.1. Classification (GTDB taxonomy): domain Bacteria; phylum Pseudomonadota; class Gammaproteobacteria; order Pseudomonadales; family Balneatricaceae; genus Pontibacterium. The sequence continues at coordinate 4,850 of JAGSHA010000010.1, forward strand.
CAAGGCAGCGTTTCCAAGGGGATCAGCCAAGAGATAGAGAGCGCCCGCTCTCCTGCTTGTATCGCTGCAACTATCACGCCTGTTTTATAACTACTTGAATTTTCGACACTTTTATAAATGCGTTAGTACGAATCAGCATATAGATGTAAAAACATTCATACACCCCACGAGCAAAACATCATAACTCATTGTTTTTATTAAACTTACCAGTTTTCTGGCCGTACAATCTTGTTTACTGTAACGAACCTTCAACACCTGTGATAAAGACCTGAAACTTCATATGTAACATTGTCCATACGGTGCATATAAAAAAACGGTGGGCTTTTACACCCACCGCCTTTTTACGTTTAGTTCAGTTCCAGAAATCCATTACAGCGTTGCGCTTGTAGGTCCTGGGAGAGTGACAGTTACATCTTCACATGCATGAGTCACCGGAACGTAATTGGCATCACCGTCATAGTCCGCTTTATAGGAGATAGACGTTGTACCGGTTGATGAAATGATACGTTTATTAGCATCAGACAGAGTCGCAAACAGGTTACCGTTGGACTGTACCAAAGCAACGTTATTGATAGTCTGCAGCAATGTACCTGTGCAACCAGTGCCCTGATAGATCAGGAAATCTACGTTACCCGTAGGCAGAACGCCCGCGTCACCGGTCACTTCCGCACGATCAAGGATAATCACGTGAGTTGCGATAGTCGGCAGACGTTTGTTGACGGTCAGTTTTTCACAACCCGCCTCAACACCTGATTTGTAGAACTGGTCTCCTGCATAAGCCGCTTTGTAGGACAGCTTCTTATTGGTGAGACTGATAGGAACATAACCGGCAGTGCTGAAGTCATCGGACTCAACTGTGCGGCCGTTGGCAAGGTAATCTTTACCATCTGCGGTCAGATCTTTCACCGGATCAGTCTGAGTAATGACTGTACCGCTACAAGTATCACCTTCATACAGGGTAAAGGTCAGATTACCCGTTGGACGTGCTGGCGCAGAACCGTTAACCGATGCGATATCATGGATGGTTGCACCGATGGTGACATTGCCATTCTGAATATCTGCCGGCGTGCCGATTGTGTGTGTCGCACTGGCAGTACCTTCATGGATATTAGTCACAACAACTGGAGTGTATTTCTCAAGCTCCAGTTTCTCGCATACGGCAGTAGACGGTTTATAGTTAGCATCACCGCCATAGCTCGCTTTAAACGACAGGGATTTATTGGCATCCGTTGTCAGATATCCTGTTGTATCAAAGTTGCTGGTTTCAGCTTCAGCGCTGCCATTCAATCCGACAACTTCACTACCATTCGTCCCGAAAGTCGCGATCGGACTGCCATTGACTTCACAATTATCGTCGTCATACAGCGTGAAAGTGATATTACCGGTAATCGCCAATACACCTGTACTGGAAACGGAGGCAAAGTCATGGATATTGATACCCACAAACTGTTTCGTGCCATCAAGGTTAGGCGCATGACCACCCATTTCGTGAATCTGGGTCACTGTAGTGGTATTCAATGTATTCAGCGTGAGGTTCTCACAGGCTGCAGTGGCATCAGGTAATACACCATCACTACTGATGAATTTAGCCTCGTAAGAGATTGCACCCGCACCAAACTGACTGTCCGGCGTTTCAACGCGAATTTCACCGTTGATTAACGTACCTGTCGCGATGTCCACGGTGGCAACTACTGTACCAGTACCTTGACAGTTTGCTGCGTTAAACAGCGTAAACACAACATCACCCACAGGGGTGATTGTGCCTGGACCAGTTACGGCGAGGTAAGCTGCGTCATGGATCTCAGTACCCGCATCGACTGCTCCGCCCTCAAGATCGGGGGCGTGGGTGCCTTTCTCATGAATCTCTGTACGCAGTTCAGTACCACATACAGGGAAATCACTGATCACGAAATCTTTCAGTGATGCCGTAAACGAGCTAGATGAGCGGGTTTCGGCCATAAAGCTGGCGAAACATGCGTCGCCACCAATTACTTCAGAGATATTAATACCACCTTCAAAGAAGGTTTCGAACGGGAATTCATCCACAAAACCATCTTTAGAGACATATGGCCAAGGTGCATCTTCGGTCATATCATTGGTGATCGCACAAGCTTCCTGAGGATCATCTGAATTACAGATCGCGCCTGCACCGGATACACCAAAACGTAAGCGGAGATTTTTTGCTGCACATTGGTTAACTTGCGGATTATTGCTCGCGGCTTTAGGACAGGATGGATCCCACTCTACCACCTGAATCAACGGTACTGCATTATTAGCCTGAGGAAAGTTCACTAATACCAAAGTATCACCCGGCATATGGACGCCGGAGAAAGAGCCGTCAGGATTTGCACTGACCAGATCCTTAAAGAACCAGAAACCCATAAAGGTATCACCGACATTGATAATTCGGTCTGCACCGAAATAGAGAATCAGATCGCCTTCTTGGTGTGTAGCGGTTTCATTGGCAGCGGGTACCAGATACGCAGCTGCATAAGCATTGGTGATATCACCTTTATCTGGTACCGCACCATCTTTATGGCTCCAGGCAGGAATATCCTGAATATCTTTTTTACCACCATCGAAAATAGATAGCGGCGCTGGATCAGCGTCAATGCCGGTGAATGCAAACGCGTTGCCTCCTGAACCATTAGGGTTCTGGCAAGGCCCACCCGGAACGGCCACAGGATCACATAATGTTTCCCAGTCGTCTGGCGGCTGAGATACTGCGTCTTCAACTGCATTTGCATCGAGCTCAAATAACCCGATCTCATCAACTGCATAGGTCGTTATAGACGTTAATGATAATAGACAACCCAGCGCTATCGCTTTTAGGGATGCCGTAATTTCGCACGCTCTCATGTCGTACCTCCTGGGATATACGTGCTTACTCCCTGTAAGCATGTCCCATGCTCTCCACTCTGCGTGTTTACCACTGTGTTTCCTAACAGCGGATTAAGCTATTCGTAACCTTTATGCATTCTGCGCAGAGTATGTATGCTTCATTAATCCTGTGTTATTTCGACAGGCCCCTCCCAACCTTGAAGATCGAACAAAGCTGTTGGCGGTATCCCACGACACATTTACACCTTGGTGTCATTTCAGCTATCAATCCTTAAGCCTGGAGTTAAGGAAATAATTCCTCTAGCCAAATAACAGCAAGGACTGGACCAAAATCCTATCATATTGAAAAATATAGATTTTTTAATACCACGATATATAAATATATACTATTTGTAAGGTTCACTTAACACTTGGAAGATAGGATGTAATAAATAAGATAATGAGAGACGAGGCTGGAATGGCATCTGGCGCTATTTAGAGTAAACAACCCTATTTTCACGGGTAGTTATGCTAAACATTCGATCCGTGTAGGAGTGTTTATCTTCAATAATAAAAAAGACCGCACTCAGGCGGCCTTTCAGATATTTCCAAAATGTGGATCTTAGCCGTCAGGCATGGTGACGCCCCGTAGCTTTTCACGGTACTCCCGCGTCACTTCGCGCGCTTCATCTTTATCAGTCACAGCCGTCGGCGTAATCATGACGACAAGCTCAGTGCGGTCGAGCGACTTCCCTTCACCACCAAATAGCCAGCCTAAAACCGGCACATGGCGCACGCCAGGTATACCGCTACTACTTTGATTCTTGTTTTCTTTAATCAAACCACCCAGCACGAGTGTTTCGCCACTTTGTACCGCAACACTGGTCTCTATCTGACGTTGGATAATGGTCGGAGAGTCAATCCCTGATGTTGTGGTCTGGTCCACATCATTCACCTCCTGCTTGATATCAAGCACGACCATGCCACCCGCATTAACGCGTGGTGTAACCTCAAGCAGGACACCTGTATCTTTAAACTGAATCGTACTGGTTGTATTGAGATTATCACTTTGGTTGGCAGTGGTTTCGGAGGTACGGACCGGAACCTGATCCCCAACGCGGATGGTCGCCGTATGGTTATCTAGCACCATTAATGACGGCGACGAAATAACGTTTAATTTAGAATCTTGCGCGAGGGCATTCAGCAATAATCGGGTGCCTACCGCGTCGAATACTTCGAAGTTGGCTGACGGGAAGAAATCATCCGTTGTACCTATCGGGATATTCCCCAAACTACCCCGGGCCGATTTATTATCCAGCGACGATTTAAAGAACCATTGAAGACCATAACGAAGTTCATCTTGCAGAGATACTTCAACAATAGTGGCTTCTACTAGCACCTGTAACGGCAGTACATCCAGCTTAACAATTGCATCATGCACCTTTTCATAATCGAGTGGTGTCGCAAGAATCAGCAACGCATTATTCTCTTCGTCAGCGATAATACTCACATCACCAACATCAAGGCTTGAACCGTCCCCCGTTTGCGCAGAGACTTTTGTGCGTAACGCGTCGCTTCTTTCACTCCCTCCATCTGTGGCAGCCTCTTCTGAACCGCTTTCATTCGGTACCGCAGCAGGACGTTCCAGTTCATTCCGCGCACTTTGAAGGCGCTGACTACGACGCTGCCCTTCGAATAACTCACCCAACATTTCGGCTAAGTTATCGGCTTTACCATTCTGTACGTAATACACATACATGTTCAAACCGCGCCGATCTTCTGCCCGGTCCAGACGATTGATCCATACCCTTACGTCAGTTAGGTATTTCTTCTGAGGTGTCATCACCAATAGGGCATTCAAGCGCTCAATTGGCATAAAGCGGACCAAACCCGCCAACGGTCCGTCGGACGCGTCGCCAAAAATGGCCTCAAGTTCTCCAACAATTGTATCGGCCTCCACCGATTTCAGTCGGAAAAGCCCAACTGACATCCCTTTTAGCTGGTCAACGTCGAAGATGCGCACAGTTTCACGTATATTGATCAGCTCCTCTTCCGTACCTGCCACTGTCAATAAATTGCGCCGCTCGTCTACTTCAATCAACCCTCTCTCGGGTTTGAGCGGTTCCAGAATTTTCATCATTTCTGAAGAGGCGATATACCGCAGGGGAAGAATCAAAACCTGATATCCACTACCTGCCTTCAGTTGGATTCGCGGTACAAAGGCACCGGATGGCGCCTTTTCGGCAGGTACGATTTCATAGAAATTCTGAGATTTGAGTAACACGGCATCGTTAAACTGCAGCAACGTTTCCAGAGTGGGGATCAACTCATTAGCAGACAGCGGGCGGCTGGTTTGCAGATGCACCGTACCTCGGACATCCTCGTCCAGTACATAGTTTTTCTGAAGAATATCTCCCAGGATGGTCTTTACGACCTCTCCAATTTCGGCATCCTGAAAATTGAGTGTAATGTCGCCGTCAGCCGGTTCACCTCTGTCCCGTCCGGCAACACTGAGATTAACCATCGAGCCAGAGCCTTGATAAACCTCTTCACTTGGCCCATCGTCAACGATATTGACGCTAAACTGATCTTTAAAGCGCTCTGCCCCCTTTAGTTCACCTCCGTCAGCGCGTGCATCTGCTGATTGTTCTTGATGTACCGACACCGTCTGCTCTGTTTTTTTATGCCACGGGTTGTCGAAGCTCTCTCGTTCACCACCCGGCGTCAGACTGCACGAGCTTACCAACGCACACGCCGAAAATAACAGGCTATATCCTAATAAACGCTTCACTTCCATCACGACTAACCTCCGCTGCTACCGTTATTGTCACGTGGTGGGATACGAATTTGAGCCCCCGGTACACGCTGTGGTTTAGCATTCGTTTTCGCTTTTTGAGCCTGACCGGACGATTGTTCATTATTTCCATTAGTGCGCGGGCGACGGGATTTTCTGGTTGTTTTTTTGTCGCGCGGTTGCCAGAGTTCAAGCCTTGCCTGATCTCCACTGCCGTCTAATACTACAAAGTCACTGCCTATTTCGCTGATAACCCATGTCTGATCTAACGGCATTCCTACCGCGAGCGTCATCCGTTTATCACCTTGTTTTTCAGACATGAGCGCCAGTGGGGTCTCATTGTTCAGAATCACGCCTACGAGACGCCACTTTTCCATGAGTTCTTTCTGAGTAACATTTTCAGCAAATTGATCTGCTTTGGGCTTTGGCCGACGGGTAGAAGTGAAGAGTGGACGTTTGCTAATCTCGTCAAAGGTTTCCAACGGTGGATAGTCTGGCAACGTTAGCGATTGGTCAGGTATATCTTTATCACCAAGTTGAGACCCGTTATCTGCAGAGATTGGCATTACTGGCATTATTATGGCGAGTGCTAATGCGTAGGAGAAAAAGGTTGAAGAGAACGAAAGCTTCATCATTCTATTCCCCTTTACCGCTATGCCCGACAAGATCAAAGCGAATATCCAGCGAGGGCAATGTGCGCCTTACTTGCGGTTGTCTGCGAGTTCGACTACTGCGCTGAACTACACGCCTTACGGCAGATGTAATGACAAGATTGTCGATAAACAGTAGAGGTTTACCTGATTCGATCGTATATAAAAGGTCGGCTAACTCATCGATCTCACTACGAATATGAATCTGCAACGCTACAGTGGGAAGCACTGAATCGGTATTCTTTTGAAGAATTTGCGTACTAACAACCTGCCCTCCGGACAATGTGACCATCTGGCTCAGCTTCTTTTGTAACTCTGCGGCAGCTAACGTCGGCTTACTCTCCGCCAAATAAAGATCAGCGATTGGATTATTCTTACGCAGCGTTTCCAGCTGTTCTTCACTGCTTTGCAACCCAGAAGCCACACGTTTATAGACAGCCAGTCGCTGCTCTAACTGCTCAATCTCTTCGCTGGACGCCTGATAGCGAGCAAATAGAGGTTGGATAAAAAAGAGTACAACCAGCAGTACCGCCAGCAACAAAATACCGACTGCTAGTAATTGGCTCTGTTTGGGGTTCAACGTATTCACAGCGCCTCCTCTTGCAATAGTTGTGCAACGATCACAAAACGCTCTTTTTGGTTGCGAGGGTTGGAGGTCACTGGAGAGGAGAATCGAACATTACCTAAATAACCGGTTCCTTCCATCAAGCCTATTAACTCGGAGGCCTCGCTTGATTCACCCTGAAGTTTGATATCCCGTCCACGTAACTCAAATCGGCTGATCCATGTGTGATCTGGGAGGAGTTGTGTGAGTTCATTGAGGAGAATCAGTGCTGATGGCTCACTGTTCTTTTTATTCACCAGAAACTGACGACTTTCGGTCAACACCTTAACCTGCTCACTCACGACTTGTGCCTTTTCCGCCAATGCTTTTGGCGCAGAAATTTCGGCACGGAGCGACTCCACCCGCGCTTCTTGCTGATATACCGGAACGGTGACCGCTAGAATAAACAGGACAAATAATACAAATAGCAGCCAGCGCCGCGACCGCGCTTTTCGATCTTGTGGCGGTTGCATCGATTTAGGCAGAATATTCACTGAATAGAGATCATTACTGGCTTCGGCAGCAGGCGCTACAACGGTCGGATGAACGCCACTGACCTCAAGCGTCCTGAGTAATGGGTCCAATTTGACGCGGGCCATCAATTTCAGTGCAACACTGATTCGCTGGGTTTTCGTATCGCGTTCGATGACCCGAAATCCGTAGTACACCTGCTCTGCTGTAAATGGCGTATGACGATCCATCTCGAAACGCAGAACATTCTCCAGGCCGTTTTCCGTTGCGGCAGGTAACTGCAACGTCTTGGTGAGTAACATTTCGGGGGGAATTAAGAGGATCACCTGATCGGCTTTGCGACCAAGCTCAGTTAACTGTTGCCGAATGTCGTCCGCAATCAGGGGCTCTTCTTGTATGGCAAAGCGGGTGACAGGCATGAGATTACCGCGGCTGCCGTAACGGATACTGCACTGCCCGTCATGTAATTCGGCCATCAAATACTGGCCGCGACGATGCAACTTATTGCGTAGTGTTGAGGGTAAAACCCCCATTAACTCACCCGTCCACCAGTACCAAAATGCTCCTAGCCGATCGTACAGCTGGTATGCTCCGGTTCTTAGACTTGGCGAGGCGCTCTGTTTTGCCATTGGAAGTCACCTAATCGTCAGACTCCACTCCTATGAATAACGGCTCCTTTTTCTCACTGCTTTTTATCAGATCGAATCGTGCGTTGGCAGCAGCACTTCGGCGACGAACTACCACTTGTTTAAACGCCTTTCCATACTGTCCAACAACAGCTTCTGTATGAATAGTGTAGTAGACACCCTGTAAAGTTGGTGAAATAAACGTACCTTGAAGCGGCGGTGTTTCAGGTGGAGGTAAACGATCTTCATGATTCAAACGCCGGTCTTCAATGTACTGATCCACTATATATTCGTCAGCACCTTCCAAAGATAATAGAACCAGACGTGGCGCAACCAACGGATTTATCCCGTTCTTTAATGAATAAACGGTCAGGGCCGGGCTAATGGCGTTATAGATCCAAGCCTCCATTCCTAATACTTTTTGCAACTCCTCAACGCTTTGGAAAATTCCATCTTTTGCGCCATATTCATAACCTGCGGCCAGGTAGTCCTCGTCTTCCGCACCATTCAGGCGTTTAAGATCATCTTCGTCACGCCAGTCTAAAATCGCATCCACTAACGGTGTTGCGATCTCTTCATCTACTTCTGCGACCTCAAACAGTTTTGCCAGATGTCCTGGCGTGATCATATTGATATCAATTTTTCCATTTTCATCTTGCAGCGACACGGCAATATCGGTGCTATCGAACTCCATCTTTTGCACGCTGCCGTCAGCCAACCACCGCTCCTCTTGCGGCAAAGTCAGGCTCCATATAGCCCAACGCACACCCGATTCAGCCGCATGCTGAACCTGACTACCAACAGTCATATTTCTCGCCAGTTGTGCTTCAGAACGAGTCACAGAGGATATTTGCATCGCAATCAGCGAAAGCAGTATCAAAAGCCAGAGGACCGCAATCAGCGCAAAGCCGTGCGGTGCTTTAGAGCAATTTTTTAAACTCATAGGCACTCGTCTTGGGCAACACATACATAGTGGGCCATACGTTGTCCGGGCCAAACTCAAGTGTTACTTTTATCGACCGCGGTAATTGGCTATTTTCAATCCACTCCTCCTCCCATACTTCGTCTCCGTTATTGTCTATGTGTAGATATTCAAAGCTAATCCCTGAAAAATCCGGGTTGCCAACCACGATCTCACTTTCCAGCTGAAGGATTTCGTCTATCTTCTCCTGCCAAACGATATTCTTTAATGCGGCGTTTTCATCATCGTCGAACTGTGTCTTTTCATTGAATGGCAGCAAGTAGAGGACAAGAGACATATCACCATTTTCCGCAATCCGTTCTTTCACCATTATCCAATACAGGTCATCCTGGCTGCCGATCTGTTCAAGGGGAGCGATAAACATGACTTCATTCTGGGTGCCGTAAAACGCGGCCTGAGGTGTGCCATCGTCATCCCGGACCCGCTCCGGACGTAAAGACGACAATACCCGACGCAAAGCATGCATCGACACGTAGGTGTCGCTGCCGTCATTGACCTTGCTAGATACCGCTTCCCAGCTTCGTATACCCAGATGCAAACCCGAGGCGATAACGACGGACAGCAAGCTTGCTAATACCAATGCGATGATCATCTCGATCAGCGTAAAGCCGCTCTCTTTGGCCATCAGCACACTCATAAGGTGTCCTCAGCGACGACATAAATTGTAGAAAGCGAGAAACGCTGTCGCTCGTGGTCTCCCCAAAAAATAGACACTTCTATTCGATACGGCATAAACGGATAAATAGTACCCGGCACCTGATCGGGAAACTCCCAAGGCTCGATGATTGCTTCCCAGCGATAAGGCTCGGTGAATTCACCATCAGACCGACCTACACTCAATTCCGGTGTAGCCACCAACTCCGCCAACTTAGACTCCGCCAACATCAAGGCGTATTGGTCTGTGTCCGCAGTACGGCTGGTCCGCATAGAAACAGACAGGATGCTCATGATCACGCCCAGTGCCATCGATAGCACAATGAAGGAAACCAATACCTCAATAAGGGTGAATCCTGCCATTTTGCGACGATTGCTAGTCATACACCGTCACCCTGCCAGTTAACCAATCCACTGAGATTCGGAAACGACGGTTTTCCGATTGGAGAGATACCACCCCACCACTCGAGCTTCCGTCGGGATAAAAAAGGATTTCGGGAGAACCTTCATCTGAACCCAGTTCACGCGTAACCTTTAGCTCGATACTGCCCGGCCATTGATACAACTTATCGGCTCCTGTCACCTTAATCGCGACCGGTTCTTCTATCCGCTCTACGGTAATGACATCACCTTCGGCAATGGCACGACTGCGAGCAAAGCGCAGCAGTGCCGCAGCCTTTTGGGCCTCACCTTTAATTTCTACACCGGGGATGAGCGCGGAAAACCTAGGTGCGACAATGCCGATGGCTAATACTGCGATTAGCATCGTTATCAGTAACTCCAACAGCGTAAAGCCCTTCAGGCAATGGCGCTTAGCTGTCATCGGGTCTTTTACCTCATAACATTAATTCCTGCGCGTTACTCCCAACTCACTACATCACGGTCATCTCCCTCACCGCCCGCTTTCTTGTCTGCACCTAAGGACATCAGATCAAATTCACCATGATCCCCAGGATATTTGTATTCATAGGCCATTCCCCACGGGTCATCTCGTATGACTTTTTTCTTGAGATAGGGACCGTTCCAGCTAGACACTCCCGATGGCGCTTCGATCAAAGCGTTTAACCCTTCTGATGTGCTTGGGTAACTCCCCACTTCAAGCCGATAAAGGTCCAACGCAGCACCCAACTCTTCAATCTGTAATGCGGCCGTTTTACTTTTCGATCCTTCGAGTTGCTTAAACACCTGGGGGCCTACCAAGCTGGCAAGCAGTCCCAAAATTACAAGTACGACCAAGATTTCGAGCAAGGTAAATCCGCGTTGTTTTCCTTGCACCTTGCTTTGCTTCGACGTTGATACGCGTGCCATAACACAACTCTCCTCAACTCAGATCGGAATATCGTTAATACTCATAATCGCTACCAAAATTGACATGATGATGCCGGCGATCAAGATGCCTAACCCAACAATTAACACGGGTGTCAGAATCGACAGCGTGCGCTGGATCGCCGTCGATACTTCACGGTCGTAAACATCCGCAACCTTCAGCAGCATGCTTTCCAACTGGCCGGTTTCCTCCCCCACCTGAATCATCTGCAACGCCAATGAAGGAAACAAACCGGTCGCCTGCAAGGGTCCCGCTAAGTGCTTGCCCTCTTTCAGACTTTTTGTCGCTTTGTCGACCGCCTGCGCCATGCAGGTGTTCCCGATGGTTTCCCGTGCAATTCCCAATGCACTCAGTAAGGGAACACCCCCCTGCACCAAAGTGCCTAAGCTGCGGCTGAATCGGGCCGTTTCTATACGTTGATTAACACCCCCTATCAGCCAGAGTCCCAACCGTTTTCTATGCCACCATAAACGGAATTCGGGCTTTGTTAGCAGGTGCCGCCAATAAAAAAGGGCCATGATCAACACCAATACCCCCCAGTAAAAATACGCCCGTATCCCCTCCGCTACAGCGATAACAATTGCTGTAGGCAGTGGCAGCGCCTGCCCCATGTCTGCAAACAATGTCTGAAATTGAGGGACAACATAGGTAAGAATGATTAGCAGCGAAATGGCCGCGACGATAACCAGAATAATCGGGTAGATCAGTGCAGACAGCACCTGATCCCGCAGGTGTTTACTGCGTTCAAGATAGGAAGCGAGCTGCTCTAGACCATTGCCTAAGTCGCCAGAGACCTCTGCAGCCTGAACCATACTGACGTAGAAATGAGAGAAGCTTTCAGGCACATCAGCCAACACACGAGAAAGCGGTAAACCGCGCCGTACACCGTCCTGAATCGGCTGAACCAGATCTAACAACTGCTGATCGTCACTCACTTCCAGCATGATATCCAGCGCCCGATCAAGCGCGATCCCTGCCTGCATCAGGGCCGATAGTTGCTGGGTAAATACCAACAAACGCGTGTCACTCAGCCCCGCGCTACCCACGCGTGTATTAAGCAACTGGGTGATACTGAATCCTTTCTCCCCGGGTTCAACCGCGACGGGGATAAGACCTTTGGCCTGCAACTGATGGACGACGGTTTGTTCGTCTGCTCCCTCCAGGGAGCCGCTGCGTGATTCGCCATCGGCGGTAACTGCTTGATATTGAAAAAGAGGCATTGTCTATGCCTCCTGTGTCACACGAATGATTTCTTCGATACTGGTCGAACCCATCAACGCCTTACGGCAGCCATCCTGATACATCGTCCGCATACCCGATGCTTTTGCCGCTTCCAGCAAGACACCGGCGTCAGCGTGTTTTAACACCAGTCGGCGAATATCATCCGTCATCACAAGCAATTCAGTTATGGCGATACGTCCGTGATACCCACTGCCTCCGCACTGCTCACACCCGTTCGGTCGGTATAGTCGGGTGATTGGATGTTCTTTCGAACCCCGTAACCCCAACTCATCAACAATCTCAGGTAATGGTTCGTAAGCTTCACGGCAGTGGTGGCACAAGCGTCTCACTAATCGTTGACCAATAACTGCATTGAGCGTGGACGTCAGCAGGTAATCTTCGACGCCCATCTCCAACAGTCGCGTCACGCTGCTAACGGCATCATTTGTGTGCAACGTCGACAGCACAATATGACCGGTTAATGCGGACTGTACGCAGATACGGGCCGTTTCAAGATCTCGCATCTCACCGACCATGATGACGTCGGGGTCTTGTCGGACGATAGAACGTAATGCACTGGCGAACGTAAGGCCGATGGAGGATTTCACCTGAATCTGGTTTATCCCTTCCAGCTGGTATTCAACCGGGTCTTCAACCGTAATCAATTTGCTCTGTTCTGTATTCAGTTGGCTCAGAGCAGTATAAAGCGTTGTGGTTTTACCACTGCCGGTAGGTCCTGTAACAATTAACATACCGTGCGGTATCGAGAGTACAGTGCTCATCTGCGTCATCAAAAAATCATCAAAACCCAGGGAGTCAAAGTCCAGTGCTACCGTTTCACGATCCAACAAACGCAATACAACGCTTTCGCCGTGCATGGTGGGTACTGTAGACACACGGATATCCAGGTCTTTACCTTGCAGACGCATCTCTACACGACCGTCTTGTGGTAATCGCCTCTCAGCAATATTCAATTTCGCCATGATTTTGATACGTGAAATCACTGCGGGTGACATATTCACTGGCGGTGCTTCACCATTTTTTAGAACACCATCAATGCGATAACGGACTTTAAGCCAATTTTCAAACGGCTCTATATGAATATCGGATGCACGTGCTTCCACTGCACGCTGGATAATCAGGTTCACCAGACGAATAACGGGCGCTTCACTCGCCATATCTTTAAGCTGTTCGATGTCTTGTTCGAGGTCTTGTTCGTCGGCGTCCACGCCGGCGAGAATATCCCCCATCTTGCTGTGACCTTCCCCATACAATCTCTCAATCGCATTATCCAGCTCCGTTGCCACACCTATTCGATAGTCAACGGTTTGTCCGGTGGCAACTTCTATGGCGGATACCGCAAATGTGTCCTGAGGGTCCGCCATTGCGATGACTAAACGTCCTTCAGCCTCATGGAGGGGCAACACGTGGTTTTCCTTCAGAAAGCGATATGAAAGCCGATCGCCCATAAATGGATCAGTAGGAAAGTCATGTGACTGAACTAATGGCAGCTCATATATAGAGGCGAGTTGATTGGCGATGTCAGTTTCAGACACCAGTCCTAATCGAATCAGCAGCGATGCTATCGGCGTATCATCGCTGCTCGATTCCCGCATCTGCATCACACGGGAAAAATCGGTATCAGACAGGCATCCTGCGGCGACAAGCGCTTCGCCAAACGCCTGAGAATCAACTGCCAGTGAGGTCCCTTCAGATGAATTGCTCATCCAGATATCCTCCGATGCCAGAGTCATTAGAATACAAGAAGGGCCTTATTACTGTGTAATAACAGCCTTACACCTGTATATATTTTGATCGAAAAGCCTCTCTCCAATAATAGACCCAATTCTCCTGTTGCCAGAGACGTCGTCTGAAAATCTTTGATGAATTATTTAAAGCCTTACAAATCTGATAGCATGCTGCGACCATTTGTCATCGCGAATTACAGGTTATGAACAAGGACATTCTTATCACGGGTTGCTCAACCGGTATCGGCTACGAAACCGCTCATTTACTGCGCTTACGCGGTTATCGCGTTTTCGCCACAGCACGCAAACCTGACGATGTGGAGCGCTTGAAAAAGGAAGGCTTTGCAGCACATATTCTGGATTTGGACAGCACCGACTCAATCACACAGGCGCTCGATTGGCTATTAGAGCAAACCAACGGCAAGCTTTATGCTTTGTTTAACAACGGTGCTTACGGTCAGCCAGGGGCCGTAGAAGATTTAACCCGTGATGTACTGCGTCAGCAGTTAGAAACCAACTTGCTCGGTTGGCATGAGCTCACCTGTAAGGTCCTGCCAATCATGCGCAAACAAGGTTACGGGCGGATCATTCAGAACAGCTCAGTGTTAGGATTGATCACTCTAAAATATCGTGGTGCGTATAACTGCTCTAAGTTTGCCCTGGAGGGTTTAACCGATACCCTGCGTCAGGAGCTTCACGGCAGTAATATCTTCGTCTCGCTGGTTGAGCCCGGTCCGATCACCAGCCAATTTCGCGTCAACGCTTACAACGCATTTAAAGAGAACATTGATACGGAAAATAGTGCCCACAAAGAGGTCTATGCTGCGGTCAATAAGCGCCTGTCGAAACAGGATGTCGAGCGCGGAAACGATCCATTTACGCTGGAACCGGAAGCCGTTGTAAAACGGGTAATACATGCACTGGAAAGCAAGCGTCCGAAAGAGCGGTATTACGTCACCTTCCCTACGTACCTGTTTGCTTACCTGCGCCGTTTCCTCTCTGCTCGCTGGCTTGACCGCATCCTGCGTCGGGTGTCGGATGATGAGAATAAGTAGCACGCGCTGATACGTTGATTCTTTTGCTGTCAGGAGCTGCCGTACTCGGTAAAGCCTATGCGGCCTGAATAAGGCGCATGTTTAACTGTAGGGCGCCTTTATAAGGCGCTGGTCACCTGAAGGAGACCCTACAAAGAATCGTTTGAGTGTAGCGTTTCAATGCCTGACCTGCGTATTCAGGTAGTTGGGCTGAGCAATCAGTTCTTCGAGTTCATTTGGTTTGAACTGTAGGGCGTCTTTTAAGGCGCCGGTCGCATAAAGGCGACCCAACAAGGGCATCAGTTTATCCGTAATATTACGGTTCCAAAACGAAAAAAGGCGATCCGAGGATCGCCTAAACTGAGCTAAGGGTTGGAACTTCGTTTTATGCGGAAACCAAACCGTGGCTTCCCATAATTTCTTGGATTTCCGGCAGAGACGCTGGATCATCGATAGTCGACGGGATTGTGTAATCCTTACCATCGGCGATCTGTCGCAGCAATTTACGCAGAATCTTACCGGAACGTGTTTTTGGCAGGCGCTGAACAACAATCGCACGCTTGAAGCAGGCAACTGCACCGATCTCCTGACGTACCAGGGCAACCAGTTCAGCTTCCAGCGCATCTTCTTCGATGTCTACGCCATTTTTCAGCAGGACCAAACCCACAGGTTGCTGACCTTTCAGCGGATCGTTAATACCGATAACCGCACACTCAGCAACCGCATCGTGTCCTGCAACAATTTCTTCCATCTCACCTGTCGACAGGCGGTGACCTGCAACGTTGATGACATCATCGGTACGGCCCATGATGAACACGTAACCGTCCTCATCTTTGTAGCCACCATCACCGGAGCAGTAGTATCCCGGGAACTCTGACAGATAACCGGTACGGAAACGCTCGAAATCGCCCCATACGGTTGGCAGACAGCTAGGAGGCAGTGGCAGTTTCAGCGCAATAGAGCCCTGCTCGCCCGCTGGCAGCTCATTACCTTCGGTGTCCAGAATCTGAACATTGAAGCCGGGTACAGGAACAGTCGATGAACCTGGCTTAGGTTCTTTCAGCTCAATACCTGTCATGTTGCCGCAGATTGACCAACCGGTCTCAGTCTGCCACCAGTGATCGATGACTGGCTTACCAGTCTTCTCAACAGTCCAGTGGTACGTAGGTGGGTCAAGACGCTCGCCCGCCATGAAGATGGTTTCTAGCTTGGACAGATCATAGTCTGCCAGCAGCGCCGCATCCGGGTCTTCTTTCTTGATTGCACGGAACGCTGTTGGTGCTGCGAACAATGCTTTACAACCGTATTCTGCACATACGCGCCAGAATGCGCCGGCATCCGGGGTACGAACCGGCTTACCTTCGTAAACAACCGTTGTACAACCCGCCAATAGCGGTCCGTAAACGATGTAAGAATGACCAACAACCCAACCCACATCCGAAGCGGCCCAGAACACATCACCCGCATCCATGTTGTAGATCGCTTTCATGGAGTATTTCAGGGCAACCGCGTGACCACCGTTATCACGCACAACACCTTTCGGCTTACCGGTTGTACCGGATGTGTAGAGAACGTATAGAGGGTCAGTACCTTTAACAGGTACACAGTCAGCTGGCTCTGCCGTTTCCATCGCCGTTGCCCAGTCGATATCACGACCTTCAATCAGCGTTGCAGTCACCTCTGGACGCTGCAGTACAACACATGCGTTCGGCTTATGAGCCGATTTTTCCATGGCTGAATCCAGCAGTGGCTTATATTCGATAACTTTGGAGATTTCGATACCGCAAGAAGACGTCACCACAACTTTAGGTTCCGCATCATCGATACGTACTGCCAGTTCGTGTGGCGCAAAACCACCAAATACAACGGAGTGGATGGCACCCAGACGTGCAACCGCCAGCATCGCGACAACCGCTTCAGGGATCATCGGCATATAAACAACAACGCGATCGCCCTTCTCTACGCCCTGAGCTTTCAGAACGCCTGCGAATTTAGCAACTTCATCGCGCAGTTCGCGGTAAGTCAGCTTACGCTTAGTGTCGGTTACTGGAGAATCGTAGATCATGGCCAGCTGATCAGCACGACCGTTTTCTACATGGTAATCCAATGCCAGGTAAGCGGTGTTCATTTCACCATCAGCAAACCAGCGGTCAATGCCGTTCTCATCCTTGGACAAGATAGTTTCAGGCTTCTTAAACCACTCGATGGCTTCCGCCTTTTCACCCCAGAATGCTTCCGGAGTTTCGATGGACTTGTTGTACTCTGCTTGATAGGACATAGCGCGGGTCCTTTCTCTGTCTTGTATTTATGTTATCTGCTGAAAGTAACGGGCCGTTATAGTTATTGTAGACAGTTGACCCGTTTGACTGAGGCTACTTTACCCGAACAGGATCACAATTTAACTAATACAAAAGGCTTATAAGGGTGCTTATATCCAGCATCCATTAGGGCTACAGCCATTTTATTGACTTGAACCCTAAGACTAAGGACTGACAACAGATTGTCGACAATGTGAGTGTTTTATCAAGATTTTGCAGCGCAGCATGCGCTGAAGCTCAGAAATGACGGGGATTTGGCCCCAGATTGCAGACACAAAAAAGCCGCCCTAAGGCGGCTTTGTTAAAACTCTTTACGATCAGATATCTTTTGGCTGTACCGGAATAGCTTCTTTCACACCGGTCAGCACATT
Source organism: Oceanospirillaceae bacterium (assembly GCA_023954795.1). Taxonomy (GTDB): domain Bacteria; phylum Pseudomonadota; class Gammaproteobacteria; order Pseudomonadales; family Balneatricaceae; genus Pontibacterium. Next base: position 22,470 of record JAGSHA010000010.1, read on the forward strand.
GCGCTGATGAAGTTCTTCATCACTTGCGCCGATACCACCATCTGCCTTCGCATTTTCGAAGTAACAGAGGGTTGGCTGGAAGTTATCTGCTTCCTGTTCATCCAGTTGTACGTATGAGCAGATGATCAGCAGATCACCTTTGCTTGCCTTATGCGCTGCAGCTCCGTTAACAGAGATGATGCCACTGTTTGCTTCAGCAGCGATGGCATAAGTAGAGAAGCGCTCACCGTTATTGATATCGTAGATATGAATCTGTTCATATTCTCTGATGCCTGAACGCTCGAGCAGTACACTGTCGATTGCGCAAGAACCTTCGTAATGTAGTTCTGCGTGCGTAACAGTTACGCGATGCAATTTGGCCTTCAAGAATGTCTGCAGCATAAACCTAAAACCTGCGTTTGCTTTCCTGCCCCGGATCTGGCTCCGGGTTCCCCCCAATATTGCCTCCCCAACAGATCCGTAGATCCGTTAATGAGAAGCCCTGCTCTATAAAAGTCCCGATACTTTTATAGAGTTCAGTGCACACTGTGCACTGCTCGCCTCACCCATCATAAATTCCAAATATGTGGGTGGCGGTGCGCATGGTACTAAAAACACAGCCAAAATGAACTAGTCAATTTGGACAGTGATTTATCACACGTACACGCGGTCGCCAATTCTACCACCAAATTTTGAAAAAATAAGGGTAATCCTTAGAATTCTTACGTCGCATTGGTGAAAATTTCACCAGCAGATAACGACTAACATTAAACTCATTCAATAAAAGTTGAATTAGACTCAAAGCATCTTGCAACTAATTGATTTAAAATACTGCGTTTCGATTTAACACCGGATAGAAAGCCGTGGCACAAGTAGATAAAACCGCACAGTTGAGCGCTGCTCTAAAAGACCGCATCCTAATTTTGGATGGTGGTATGGGCACCATGATTCAGGACTATAAACTGGAGGAAGAGGATTACCGCGGCGAGCGTTTTGCTGACTGGCACATTGAGGTCAAAGGCAATAACGATCTGCTGGTACTAACACAGCCAAAGATCATCGCTGATATCCACCGCGCTTATCTAGACGCCGGTGCTGACATTATCGAAACCAATACCTTTAACGCGACCACCATTGCGATGGCCGACTATGAGATGGAGTCGTACAGCCGCGAGATTAATGTGGAAGCGGCGCGACTGGCTCGCCAGGTCGCGGATGAAGTCACAGCGCAGACACCGGACAGACCGCGTTACGTTGCCGGTGTATTAGGCCCAACCAACCGCACCTGCTCTATTTCGCCGGATGTTAATGATCCCGCGTACCGCAACGTTACTTTTAATGAGCTGGCTGAAGCGTACACTGAGTCCCTCGATGGATTGATTGAGGGTGGTGCTGACATCATCCTGATTGAGACAATCTTCGATACGCTAAACGCAAAAGCGTGTATTTACGCTGTCGAGACCTATTTCGAAGAAAAAGGCCTGCGTCTGCCGGTCATGATCTCAGGTACTATTACAGACGCCTCAGGTCGTACCCTGTCCGGCCAGACAACCGAAGCCTTCTGGAACTCGGTCCGTCACGCTAGACCAATCTCCATTGGTTTGAACTGTGCGCTGGGGCCGGATGAACTGCGCCAGTACGTGCAAGAACTATCCCGCATCGCGAACACCCACGTCTCCGCTCACCCGAACGCCGGCCTGCCGAACGCCTTTGGTGGTTACGATGAAACTCCGGCGCAGATGGGCAAAGAGATCGGTGAATGGGCGGAATCAGGCTTCCTGAACATTATCGGTGGTTGCTGTGGCACCACGCCCGAGCACATTCGGGCAATGCGAGAAGCTGCACAACAGCACTCCCCACGTGAAATCCCTGATATTCCTGTTGCCTGTCGCTTATCCGGCCTTGAGCCGATGCATATTGGCGAAGACACCTTGTTTGTAAACGTTGGTGAGCGAACCAATGTTACCGGCTCGGCGATGTTTAAACGGCTGATCAAAGAAAACGATTACGAAACAGCACTCAATGTTGCCCGCCAGCAGGTGGAAAACGGTGCTCAGGTGATCGATATCAACATGGACGAAGGCATGCTGGACGCTCATGCGGCCATGGTACGCTTTCTCAACCTGATCGCCGGTGAGCCTGATATTGCCTGCGTGCCGATTATGATCGATTCGTCCAAGTGGGACGTACTCGAAGCGGGTCTGCAGTGTATCCAGGGTAAAGGCGTGGTGAATTCCATCAGCCTGAAAGAAGGTGAAGAAAACTTCATCGAACAAGCTCGCAAGATTCGCCGCTACGGCGCTGCGATGGTTGTTATGGCCTTCGATGAAACCGGACAGGCAGATACTTATCAGCGCAAGATCGAGATCTGTGAACGCTCCTACCGCGTGCTGGTTGATAAGGTTGGCTTCCCACCGGAAGACATCATCTTTGACCCGAATATTTTTGCAGTTGCAACGGGCATCGATGAACATAATAACTACGCGGTCGACTTTATAGAAGCGACGGGCTGGATTAAGCAAAACCTGCCACATGCAAAAGTATCCGGCGGCGTATCCAACGTATCCTTCTCTTTCCGTGGTAACAACCCGGTACGTGAAGCGATCCATTGTGTCTTCCTTTACCATGCCATCCAACAAGGCATGGACATGGGTATCGTCAACGCAGGCCAGCTCGCTATCTATGATGATCTGCCTGCTGAGCTGCGTGATCTGGTAGAAGACGTTGTTCTTAACCGTCGCGACGATGGCACAGAACGCCTGCTTGAGGTCGCTGAAAAATACCGAGGCGACGGCTCTGCACAGGAAGATCCGCAAGCAGCTGAATGGCGCAGCTGGGACGTCAATAAGCGTCTGAGCCATGCGCTGGTTAAAGGCATTACTGAGTTTATCGACGAAGATACCGAAGAGTGCCGCCAGCACTACCCGCGCCCTCTCGAAGTTATCGAAGGTCCGCTGATGGATGGCATGAGCATTGTCGGTGACCTTTTTGGTGCCGGTAAGATGTTCCTGCCACAGGTTGTTAAGTCTGCGCGTGTTATGAAAAAAGCCGTTGCCTACCTGATGCCTTACATTGAGGAAGAGAAAGCCGGTAGCGAATCTACGTCAAACGGCAAGATCGTTATGGCCACGGTAAAAGGTGACGTCCACGACATCGGTAAAAACATCGTTGGCGTTGTCCTGCAATGTAATAACTACGAGATTGTTGATCTCGGAGTGATGGTGTCAGCCGAAACCATCTTGCGTACCGCCCGTGAAGAGAACGCTGACATTATTGGTCTGTCTGGCCTGATTACTCCTTCATTGGACGAGATGGTCCACATGGCCCGGGAGATGGAACGTCAGGAATTTAACATCCCTCTGATGATCGGCGGCGCAACCACATCTAAAGCCCATACCGCTGTGAAGATCGATCCGGTCTTCCATCGTGACCAGGTGGTGCATGTTACCAACGCATCCCGCGCAGTAAACGTTGCTTCCTCCTTACTCTCCAAAGACAAAAAGCCTAACTATGTCAAAGAGATACAGGAAGAATATCAGGCGGTTCGTGAACGTCACGCCGCGCGTGCAAATGATAAACGTCGTGTCACGCTTGAAGCTGCTCGTGAGAACAAGTTCCAGATTGACTGGGATGAGTATACGCCTCCGGTGCCTGCTCAACTTGGACTTCAGGTTTTCGACAGCGTCGCGTTAGATGAGCTGCAGCCGTACATCGACTGGTCCCCGTTTTTCCATACATGGGAACTGGCCGGTCGTTATCCACGCATTCTGGAAGATGAAATCATTGGCGAAGAAGCGACCAAGCTCTTTAAAGATGCACAGGATATGCTGAAAAAGCTGGTGGACGAAAAACTACTGACCGCACGTGCAGTTGTTGGTGTGTTCCCGGCAAATAGCGTCAATGACGATGACATTGAACTCTATACCGATGAAAGCCGCACAGAGGTTCTGACCACCCTGCACCACCTGCGTCAGCAGATGGAGAAAGTTGAGGGTAAAGCCAACATGTGTCTGACCGACTTCATTGCACCGAAAGACAGCGGAAAACAAGATTACTTCGGTGCATTTGCGGTGACTGCGGGTCACGGTTGTGACGAGCTGGTCGCACAGTACGAAGCTGACCACGATGATTACAACTCCATCATGGTTAAGGCACTGGCAGACCGTTTTGCCGAAGCCTTCGCTGAAATGATGCATGCAAAAGTTCGTCGCGAAATATGGGGATATGCAGCAGATGAAGCGTTAGAAAACGAAGACCTGATCAAAGAAAAATATCAGGGTATTCGTCCAGCACCCGGTTACCCGGCATGCCCGGAACACACCGAGAAAGGCTTGCTGTGGGAATTGCTGGATGCTGAAGCGAACACAGGTATCACCCTGACTGACGCTTATGCAATGCTGCCCACCGCCTCGGTCAGCGGCTGGTACTTTAGCCATCCAAAATCTCAGTACTTCGGCGTGGCCAAGATCAGTGAAGATCAGGTTGAAAACTACGCAGAACGTACAGGCATGGAAATGACACAGGCTGAACGCTGGCTGGCACCCAACCTGGGTTATGAGCCAGAAGAAGGCTAACGCTTAAACAGCACACGCTAGCAAGGGTCGGTGGAGCAATTCATCGACCCTTTTTTCGGCACCATCTACGACTGTCCCCACACTACTCGGCAGGTAAAACTCCATGTCCACTTTGAGTATTCGTCCCGTTCAGGAAAGAGATTTAGAACGCTGTTTCGAAATAGAAACCGTGTCCTATTCCGGAGACGAAGCCGCAAGCAAAGAAAAGATTCTCAAACGAATCAACACCTACCCTGAAGGGTTTATCGTTCTGGAAAATAAGCGGGAAATCGTTGGTTTTATCAACGCAGGGGCGACCCATCAGGTTGAACTGTCCGATGAAGAGTTCAAAGAACTGATTGGTCACGATCCGGCAGGAACGCAGATTGTCGTCATGTCAGTCGTTATACATCCTGATTATCAGGGACAAGGAATGGCGGCGAAATTGATGGATGACTTTATCGCTCGCATGAAAGCGATGAGTAAAACCGAGATCTATCTGATATGCCAGACAGAACTGATCTCTATGTATGAGAAGTTTGGCTATCAGGACTTAGGACCGTCAACCTCGGACCATGGCGGGTTGAGCTGGCACGAGATGTCACTCCGGCTCTAATATCAAGACGCTGATCGCTCGCTCCGCAAGAGCAATCAGCTTTCAGCTTCATACAGGTTCGAATGCCCAGGGAATGGAGAGCACCAACGCTCCACCCATTGCGGCAGCTGGCCGGCAGGTAGCGGCTTCGAAATAACATAGCCTTGCGCCAGCTCACACCCGATATCCATCAGGAAGCGGCCATGATCGATACTTTCCACACCTTCGGCAATAACCTTTAATTGAAACGCCTTCGCGAGCCCCATAATCCCTTCCAGAATGGCCAAATCATCTGGATTATCGATCAATCCCAGGACAAAGCTTTGGTCGATTTTTAGTGTTGATACCGGCAATGTCTTCAGATAAGTCAGAGACGAATAACCCGTACCAAAATCATCAATAGCAACACTGACACCCAGATCAAGACAGCTATTCAGCGTCATAGAGGTGTGAAGAACATCGTCCAGTGCAGCGGTTTCCAGAATCTCTAACTCAAGCCGCTCGGGTGACACTTGTGGCCACGTATCCAA